>NZ_JAUBTT010000155.1:0-11335 GCF_036705125.1 Microcoleus sp. B7-D4 | reverse complement strand
GTTTGGACACTAACCTAGAGAAGTCACCTCCTCACTCACAACATGCGACATCGTGTCGCGCTCACGAAGTCATCTGCATACCTGATTAATGTTGCTCCTGATTGATAACCAGAGTATTTCCCTTTCTTGACTATTGTCCTTCTGGGGAAAGCTTGCTTAATCCGGTGTTCCATCCCGTGGAGGGCAATATTTGCTAGTAGTGGGGAGATGACCCCACCCTGTGGAGTACCCTCAGATGTCTCGTAGTGCTGCATATTGTCCATCACTCCCGCTTTTAACCAGGCTCGTATTTGACGGCGAATGGTGGGGAATGTATTAAGTTTGTTAAGCAGCGCTACATGGTTGATGCGGTCGAAACACTTGGAGATGTCGGCATCTAGCACGTATTTGGCTTTATACCTAATCTCGTTAAATATTGCCTCAATTGCATCATGACATGACCTTCCGGCTCTGAATCCATAACTGTTGGGTTCAAATCGCGCTTCCCATTCAGGCTAAGCGTGCCATCTTGACGAGTGCGCGGCATCGCTCGGTCTTTCATTGTAGGTATACCTAGAGGTCGCTTCTCTTCCGTTCCCGGTTTTGGAATCCATACTCTCCGGGTCGGGCTGACCTTAGAACCCAGTTTTAAGTTGTTTACTAACTTCAAACGAGCTGCTGGGGATAGAGATTTAATTCCATCCACTCCTGCTGTTTTTTTGCCAGTGTTATCTTGGGTAACTCTACGAACCGATAATGCTCTTGCTGACCAAGAATTCATCAACGTCTTTTGGAGTCTGCGTAATGCCTTTACATCACCACGTTGAGAGGCTTGATAGATTCTCTTTTGGAGCTTGTAAACTCGCCGCTCTAGCTTGCGCCAGTTAATCGAGCGCCATTCCACCGTAGTCTTTAAACTCGTTTTAGACATTTATACTCCCTACTTGAGTCTCTATCTTCCAAACATCGTGAGTCTGTCTGCATATCCTGAACATTACTTCAGGCTTTGGCTTTTGACTCAATCTTTCCTACTCGCAGCATCCGGTTAGCACCTACTCAGTCATCGACCTCACTGAGAGCTTACGAGAGGTTACTTCGTTTCTGATAGTCATTGATAGAGTTTTTAGAGCGGTACTCTCCACCGGGTTTGGAGGAAGTGCTTGTTGGTCAACCAGGAATTGCCAACTCCCCATTATCCTTGCCCTGTTTGGGACTCCCAGCGTTTAAGCCTGATTCCGCTGGTTATTCATGACGATGGTTAAACGTACCTTCGTGTGCCTACTCATGAACTCTTGCTTGGTGATTGCCAGATTAGGCTTCCAGCATTGACACCTTTCACCCCCGCTTCAGGGATTGATGGCTAGTCGCTACCCTGGGGGACACAGTTCAGAACTGCGCTCTGTGTGCTTTCACTCCTGCACTTGGAGGGTGGGACTTGAGCGGTTCTAGAATACTTTTCTCTCACCCACATGACTATCAAATTGTCAAGGTTCTTATGTTACTTGCGGGTAATCCTCTACCCATTTCAGGGCTAGTTTCTACCCAACGAATCGCACTCCTGGTCGAAACCCGTATGAGTTAGGTTCAAATCGCGCTTCCCATTCTGGCTAAGCGTGCCAGCTTGACAAGTGCGCGGCATCGCTCGGTCATTTATTGTCGGGATGCCTAATGGTCGCTTCTCCTCTGTCCCAGGCTTGGGAATCCATACTCGCCTAGTTGGAGCGACTTTTGGGCTTAATTTAAGTTTGGCAACAAGGGCGAGACGTTGTTTTGGGGTCAGGCTTTTAAGCCCATCCACACCAGCCGTCTTCTTGCCGCTGTTGTCTTGTGTTACCCGCCTGACCGCTAAGCATCTTGCTGACCAGGACTTCATCAACGTCTTTTGGAGTCTGCGTATTGCTTTAACATCACCACGTTGAGAGGCTCGATAAATTCGTTTTTGGAGCTTATAGACAGACCGTTCCAGTTTTCGCCAGTTAATGTGTCTCCATTCCACCATCGGTTGTGACCGTGTTTTAGACATATATACTCGGACTTTCGACTTTATCTTCCATATCACCGCGAGTCTGTCTGCATATCCCTGTCATTACAACAGGGCATTAGCTTTTGACTCTATCCCACCTGTTCGCAGCATACGGTTAGCACCTGCTCTTGGTATTCGACCTCCAAGAGAGCTTACGAGAGGTTACTTCGTTCCTGATAGCCATTGATTGAATCTTTAGAGTTGATGCTGTCCACCGGGATTATTGGGAGTGCTGCTGATACACCAAGACTTATCAGCCCCTAATCCATTGCCTTTTGGCTCCAGCGCAAAAAGCCTTATTTCGCTGGTTGGCTTTCACGATGGTTCAAGCGCATCTTCGCTTTCGCTACTCATGGATTCTTGCTAAAGGGGATTGCTGACTTAGGCTGTCAGCTACCTTCTTTCGTCCCGCTTTACCAATTTGATGGCTAGTCTCCTCAGTAGGGATCGTGCTTTCACCACTGCACCTGTGGGGAGGGATTTGTCTTTCTGTTATTAGGCAGGAGACTCACCCTCATGGCTATCAAGTTGTCAAGGTTCAGTTAGGATTACTCCTTTCTATGTTCCTTGCCTCCTATCTTTGGGCATTGCTACCCTTTCAGGAGAACGAGTCGCAGCCAGGCTTCAGCCGTGGGGAGTGTCAAATATTCATCTCAAACTCCAAACAACAAAGCCTGAGAGCTAATGCTCTCAGGCTTTTCTAGCTGAATTTTTCACTGCTTGTTGCATCGGGCGCGCTAGCTCAAGCAGAGGATTTGCTTTCTTCAGCTACTTGCTCGTTGTTGGGTAACTCCAGGCAATAACCAGCCCCGTATACGGTTTTGATGTACCGAGGATGGCGGGGATCGGGTTCCATCTTGGTTCTCAGGTGTCTGATGTGTACACGAATTGTTTCGATGTCGTCGTCGGGGTCGTAACCCCACACTTCTTTGAGAATTTCGCTGGGAGAGACTGTCTGACCGTGGCGCTGAAGCAAGCAGTGCAGCAACTCAAACTCTAGGTGGGTCAGTTTGACTGTCTGAGCGTACCAAACAGCTTCAAACCTTTCGGGGACAAGGGTCAGCGGGCCGTAATTCAGAATTTCGGAGTGTTTGGCAGCTTGGGGGATGCGGTCTGTTCGCCTTAGTAGAGCTCGCACTCGCGCTAGCATCTCTTCTAGTTCAAAGGGTTTGGTCAGGTAGTCGTCGGCGCCGGAGTTGAAGCCTTCTACTTTGTCTTGAGTTTGACTTAAGGCGGTCAACATCAAGACGGGAATGTCTGAGGTGCGCTCGTCACGCCGCAAACGCTGACATACGGTGAATCCGTCTACTCTAGGCAGCATGAGGTCTAGCATGATCAGGTCGGGGAGCAGTTGTATGGCTAGTGCCTGACCTTTGATGCCGTCTTCTGCCTGGGTGACTTCGTAGCCAGCCATTTCTAGGTTGACGGCTACGAGTTCGGCGATCGCCGCGTCATCATCAATAACAAGTATCCGGGGCATCATTATTTATCTCACCGCTAACCAGATGGGGGAGGCTACAGCCTTCTGGGGGTTCCAGGTAACTTTAACAAGCAATTTTTTAATTTTAAGCTTCATTTAAGAATTATAAGGTTGATTAAGACCTTTTTGAGCTATGTAAAAATTGTTGTATTAATTATAAGCGCCTTCAGTGGGTATCAGAAAGACTGTTCGCCAGAAATCTGGCCTGGAGTAGATTTTTTGTTGGCGGGCGCGACTTCTGTGGCGACGAGTGATGATGGGATTTGAGATTTTAGAGCCACCCTGCGTTTGTTTGCTCGTAGTGGGTCATCGCCCCTGTTCTCGATCGACACCTTTGCGGGCCTGACATTGCCAATTCTGCTCTCTGCAAGTTACATATTTTCGACGATCGCCCACTCTACGACTTGTGATTTATAAAGTTGGTGAGGTTGAGAAAAATTTTGTTTTTTTTGAGGGTTAGCCCTTGCTTTTTTTAGCTCTTGACTGTATTATTAAATAATAGAAATCTAACTATTTATTTTCAAAACAAGCGCTATTCCCATTATTAAATAATATCATACAAATGTCAAAGAGTCTATCCCAAAACCCTAAAATTTTTGGCCGATTTTGGAAAATCAGGCAATTTTTTTGGGCCTCAGAAGCAGTGAAAGCAGGGAAATAATCTGTAACCATAGCCGACACAACTACTGAGAAAGAGTTGATTCTTGAGCCGACTGAGTATTTTTTGGGGAAACAGTCGCCTTAGAGCCTAATTTTTGGAAATAAAGACCGCCGATGGTGGCTAAGAATATTGTGTAAGCCGCCGCTTGGACGAGATAAAGTCGATCTCTGTATCCAAACAGTGCTTTGAGAATCACTCCGGGAAATTGTCGATCGGGCAAAATTTCCGCTGCATTCCACACCATAGGCCCTAAAATACAAGAGTGGAGTGGTGCGAGGCGATCGTAATAAAAACAAATCCCTGCATACTGGCTATTCATCTGCGACAACATCCCAGCGGCTTGGTCAAAATGTTTGAGTGCAGATACTGCCAAACCTGCCACGATTAACAGCAACAAAATCCCCATAAACTTGAAAAACAGGCGGATATCAATTTTTACGCCCCACTTGAACAGTAGCGCGCCAATGATTGCCGCCCCAGTCAAACCGCCCAAAGCACCTAAAGCAGGAGTTAAACCTTGTTGAAATTGAGCGCTGACAAATATAACTGTTTCAAAACCTTCGCGCAGTACCGCAATAAAAATTAAGCCAAATACGCCCCAGCCGGCATTGCTATTTTCTGTCAAGGCTGCTGTAACTGCTCCTTCAACTTCAGCTTTGAGAAAGCGCGCTTGCTGAGTCATCCAAATTAGCATCCAGCTTAGCATTGCGATCGCCACAATTCCCAACACGCCCTCTAATAGCTGTTTAATTACTGGTGCGTAAGGCTGCTCGGATGTTGATAGGGCTGCGAGCAATCCATTGAATAAAACACCCACAAAACCGCTAGCAGCAATTCCGGCTGCGACACCTGCATACACCCAAGAATTGAGGTGAGTTTGCTCGGCTTTTTTGAGGCAAGCTAGTACAATTCCGACGACTAAGGCGGCTTCTACGCCTTCGCGCAGGGTAATTACAAAAGTTGGTAGGGCTTCGCTAAAATTCATTTTTTATAATCATGGGGCATGGGCATGGGGCATTGGTCATTGGTCATTGGAAATACAACTTACCACTAACCAATAACCAATAACAATGATTAAATCAACTATAATCCCGCAGCATTTTTTTCAATTCTACTTGGTGCAATTCTTCTTGTCCAATTAGATTGCGGGCATATTCTTCCAAATAAACGCTGGAGTCGGTCACAACGTCAAGTAAAGATTTATACTTTTTGAGCGCTTTTTTCTCGTGATTTAAACTTTCTTCTAACAAGTCTTTCACCGAGTGTTTGTAGGTTTCTTCGATGGGAGCAATTTTCTGACTGGGATGCCCCTCTAAACCGGTGAGAATTTCTCCTGCTTGTTGGGCGTGGAGTAGGGATTCCGTGGCTTGTGCTTTAAAAAACTGCACGATGGGAATCCGGTTTGGCCCTGTCACCATTAGTGAATAGTGGGTATAGCGCACGACACCTGCAAGTTCCCATTCCATGATGGTGCATAGCAGTTCCTGAGTTTTTTTTTCGTCAAGTTCTTTCATTTGTTGTTTTAGATGTAGAATGCCTTAGAGGGCGCTGTTTATAATATCACATTTAAGTTAAAAATGAAAAGTAAGGTGCGGAGGACGCACCTTACCGGATATAGATGTTGTATGTGAGTTAGGGGTTAACTTCTAAGGTTCCAGTAGGAGCAAACACTACAGTAAACTTAGCGACTGGTGCTGCATTGTTGCTGCTAGTTTCGGGAGATTTGAGCAGATTTGGCAAAGGAGTTTCTTGGGTGTAATCCTTGGCTGGCTGGTTGAGGGGCTCGAAATTGCCGATCGCCCCATCTTGACTTGTAGTGACTCGATAGACTAGATTTTGATTGAACGTAGGGCTAGTTTGCCAAGTTCGATCGATGCGATCGTAGACTTTTAGAGCTAACTCATCTAGTTTTACGCGATCCGTAATTTCTGCTGTCTGATTTGTTCCATCCACCGCCTGAACTTGCTGCTGGCCTGCTGATACAGGTACAGCTTGGACAGTCTTATCTGTAGGGCTACTCGCAATAGCCGTTTCAGTAGACGTATTAGTGAAAGGTAAAACCTTTGGAGACTTGTCAGGCAGCTTTTTTTGGCTATCAACCCCTAAATAGGAATTATTTGCAGCCGGAAGCGCACTGCTACTGGCAATAGCTGGTTGGGCCAGCCCCTTAGCAACAGCATTAGCAACAGCATTAGCGGGATTTTGTCCCTCGATTGTGAAAGACTTGACGTGGGAACCGAGAAACTTTTCTTTTTGGCTGACGCGCCACATTGAGATAGGAAAAGTCACAAAGAAAAGAGTCAAAACTCCCATACTAATCCAAACTATTTTGTGCATCTCCCTGGCTGGGATCGGCTTATTTTTTGTTTCCATCATCAAACCTCGCATTACTTAAGTTAAGGGCAAATAGGGGAAGAGAGGATGCCAGGACATAGCTGTCGCAGCAACTAACAAAGCAAACATCCAGAAAAATATGGTGCGACTTTTAATCTGCTGATTTTTCCACACCAGATGCAGAATTGGCCAACTGACAAGCCAACCGACAAGCAACATAGTTTCTTTGCCCGTATAGCTGCCGATGTTGCCCCACAATTCATCATTAGTCTTGCTTCCGGGAATCCAACTACCGAGGTTCCAAAGCATTTCGTTTATCTCTTTGGATGTGTCCCCTAAATGGTGACTCACCATCATTGTGAAACAACCAATTGCAGCGCTAACTATTGCTGCTGCTGCTGGGCCCGAAACCCTAGGCGCAGTTGCCGAACCCTCAGCTAAACCGTTAGGAAAGTGTTTTAATTTGCTCCAAAATTTACCGTAAAAAGGTTCATCCCCCGCATGACTTTGGCGGGATAATTGTCTGGTCATTTCACAAATCTCCTATGATAGTTGATAGTTGAGAGTGGGTAGGGGCAGTGCCACCTTGTCCGCCTTGAGAGTCAATCGATTGAGAGTTGAGAGTTGAGAGTCGATTGATTGATAGTTGATAATTGGCAAATGCGGACTACAAAGCATGAATTTTAGCAACGCCAATTCCACTTACCATGCCACCCATTGAAAAAAACATTAGGGCCATCAAAGCTACACAGGTTGCGGTTAAAACCGGGCGATTATGCTTTTCTAAAATTGCATCGCCGTAAGTCCACAGAATCCAGGTGCAAGCTATTGCTAATGGCAGGGTAAACAGGACGCTAAACTCGTGATATTCCATCAAAACATACTGCCCTAAAGGCGAGTTTTCTTTCAGCCAAGCCCGAGCTCCGCCAAAGTCCATGCCTGCCCGATAACGCATATAAGCCCAATTGCCGGTAGCTATGGCTAAAAAGCTCAAAATAGATGACCAAAAGGCTAATGTACGCATTTGTGGCAAGATTTTACCGCCACCCCGCAGCAACGGGAAAGCTAAATGTCCCGTGTAAACCATCACTACCATTGCAAACATTGCGCCTAAGCCGTGAATGGTTCCCATCAATCGTTGCCAATGGCTGGGATGCAGTAGGTTGACTAGAGGTAAAAACAGAAACATACCAGCCGATAAAAAACTCAGTCCGTAGATAGAAACTTGAGCGATATCTAACTGTCTGGGAAATTCCGATGGAACTAAATCGGTAGTTGAGTCTTGGGTTGACGGCTGCACCACTGGCAAACCTCCTGTAGGTTGTGCGGAAAATTACTTGAGAATAAGCGCATTAGTATTTTGAGTTTCTTGATAATGGAGCTCGTGCAGGCAAAGCCGATCGCACTTGGGCGCGCTCGACAACTGCAAACCTACTGCTAACTATATTGAGTCGCAATAATTCGCACTTTTTAGTTTCTCTAACACGCAATACTTTGGCTTTGACTAGCTATCGGCTAATTTCACTGTTACGATCGTCAAAAACTTAATGCTATTTATTCTCAACAATTGAGAATAAATCCAAGGAGAGATTTTCAGTAGATTCTTTATATTTTTTTAATATTCTTGTTTGAGCTTGACGGTGAATAGAATTTTGGAGTTGAATCGGTAAACAAATATTGATAATTCTTATCAAAAAGCTTCAATGTGCAGGTTGTCTGTAAAATATCCGAATAATTCTTCAGGATTATTTAATGTCAAATTTCTCATCCTCAAAATTCTGCCCATGAGGCGGTAATCTATATCCCATAAGGGATCGCCCGCCACCAATCCCCCGATCGCTCGCTCGCAGAAATACCCCCACAGGGGATGGTAAATTTTTGTAAAAAATAGTTGACTAAAGGGCTGGAACTTTTCTCGTTTGGGAGAGATCGATGCACATACCTGATGGCTTTCTTTCACCGCCAGTAGCCATTGCCACCGGCATAGCAAGTGCAGCAGTAATTGCAGTTGCGCTAAATCGAACCCGCGCCAGTCTTGGACTTCGACAAGCCCCAATCATGGGCTTAACCACAGCTTTCGTGTTTGCAGCCCAGATGATCAACTTTCCCGTAGCCGGCGGCACCAGCGGCCACTTGTTGGGAGGAGCGCTGGCATCCGTCGTATTGGGGAACCCTTGGGCGGCAACTTTGGCAATGAGCACGGTTTTTATAATTCAGAGCGTCTTGTTTGCCGACGGGGGCATCACCGCCCTGGGAGCCAATATTTTTAACATGGGGCTAGTTGGCATTTGGGTGGGCTGGTGGCTGTTGCAGCCATTGCAGCAACTTTTGGGAGGTTCCAGAAATCGTTTGCCCCTAGCGGCGGGCATCGCCGCGGGCCTCAGCGTCGTGGCTGCTTCGATTTGTGTGGCGATCCAATTGGCAATTTCTGGAACAGTAGGACTCAATATGGCATTGCCAGCAATGGTAGGGGTACATATTTTAATTGGCATTGGCGAAGGGGTAATTACAGGCGGCGTTTTAACTTATCTCGTCAAAGTGCGGCCGGATTTACTACCGGGACAACAGCCACAACTGCAGAAATGGGTAGTGCCAGTAATCGGAGTTTTATTAATTTCCGGGGTGCTTTCACTGTTCGCATCAAGTTGGCCAGACGGGTTAGAAGCGGTAGCAGAAAAATACGGCTTTAAAGATAAAGAAGCTGTGGCGATCGAAAATCCCACTCCTTTAGCAGATTACACAGTTAAAGGATTAGAAGAACAGCCTGTTGGTACTAGCATTGCTGGACTTTTAGGGTCTGCCTTCAGCTTCGGCGCGGCTTTTGGAATTGCTCAGTTGGTGGTAAAACCTAAAGATGTCTAAACTCTCCATACCTTTTCGATTGCGAATGTCTCTCACAATTGTGATTGGCATGGGTTTTCTGAAGACAGGCGCTTGGCTGTGGCTGGGAATTTATGGGGCGATCGCACTTTTTTGGTCGTTTTGGCTCAGGGCTCCCGTGCGAACCCTAGCGCAACTGTTGGGAGCAGAATTGGTTTTTCTCTCCTTATTAGTGCTGCCCCAAGGTTGGGAACGCGCCAGTTTTCTGTTGCTACGTTCCCTAATTTGCCTGCTAATTATGAACAGCTTTCTGCTAACTTTGCCACCCCACAGTTTCGGAATCGCCCTCAAAGGATTACCCCTACCAGCAGGTTTGCAAGAGATTGTACTTTTAACAGGACAATACTTAGAAATCCTGCTGTCCGAAGTCAACCGCATGAAAATATCAGCCCAACTCCGGGGCTTGTCCGGTACCGGAGGATGGCTGCGCTACGCCAGTGCTTCCATGATCGGAGCGCTTTATTTGCGAAGTCTCGATCGGGCAGAAAGAGTACACGCAGCCATGCTAATTCGCGGGTATCAAGGAGCTTTACCTGCCGACTCAAAATCAACACCAAAAGAGCGACTCTGGCTGACACTAGCAATTTTAATCGCAGCCGGATTAACAACAGCTTCTTACGGTTATTCGTAATTGGGCATTGGGCATTTAACTGGTTCCCAGGCTCTGCCTGGGAATCCATATCCAGAGGCTCTGCCTCGCCTCTTGCGGAGGAAAATTGGAGGCAGAGCCTCCCGATCTGCGTTCCCAGGCAGAGCCTGTGAACGAGTAGAATTGGTAATTGATTAATTCAGGCCTCTACCTTTTGCCTTATCCCTTCCCCTCTCTGCGCCCTCTGCGTTCTCTGCGGTTAAATACTCTTTTAACTGGTTCCCAGGCTCTGCCTGGGAATCCATATCCAGAGGCTCTGCCTCGCCTCTTGCGGAGGAAAATTGGAGGCAGAGCCTCCCGATCTGCGTTCCCAGGCAGAGCCTGTGAACGAGTAGAATTGGTAATTGATTAATTCAGGCCTCTACCTTTTGCCTTATCCCTTCCCCTCTCTGCGCCCTCTGCGTTCTCTGCGGTTAAACACTCTTAATCCTAAAATAGAGGAAAATAAAACTTGAGTAGACTAAAATCCGTGCCAACAATCGAAGTAGAAAACTTAGTATTTGGCTATCCAGATCAAAAGCCAGTATTGCGGGGAATTTCTTTTACTTTGCAACCGGGAGAAAGAGTTGCTCTACTCGGCCTGACAGGTGCTGGTAAAAGCACTTTGCTCGAAAACTTGATCGGATTAAAAATGCCTCAAGCGGGCGAGATTAGAGTGCAGGGAAAAAAGTTGGAAGAGGCGACTTTATCGCAGGCGCGCAGGCAGATTGGATTTTGCTTTCAAGATGCTAACGACCAGCTATTTATGCCCACTATTTTAGAGGATGTCATGTTCGGCCCCCGCAATTACGGAGTGCCGCCGGGAGTGGCGCGCGATCGAGCTTTATCACTATTAGACGAATTTGGTTTAGTAGAATTTGCCAACCGTTCGGCCCACGAACTTTCAGGAGGCCAAAGAAGATTAGCAGCCTTGGCAGCAATTTTAGCATTAGAGCCGGCAATTTTAATCTTAGACGAGCCGACCAACGGACTCGATCCCTCGTGGCGGCGTCATTTGGCTAAGGTTTTGTCCCAATTGCCGATCGAGGTAATTTTGATCGCTTCTCATAATTTGAATTGGATCGGGAAAACGACTCAAAGGGCGTTAGTTTTGGCGGATGGTGAGATTAAAATTGACAGAAAAACCCAAGATTTGCTGGCAGATACATCCACTCTCGAATATTACAATTTGCCGCCCGATTGGTAATTAACTATTGGTTATTAATCCTTACATAAAGCAGTCATAACTAACCACAAGCGATTGCTTGACTTTGCAGGGTAAACGCATCTAAATTAATTTGACAAATACCTAAATTTGTGCACTACTAAATAACTAAAAAAACCTTCTAA
>NZ_JAUBTT010000154.1:0-11548 GCF_036705125.1 Microcoleus sp. B7-D4 | reverse complement strand
CTCACTATTGTCTCGGATGATTCACTTTTACCCCCTCACTCCGTGTATGTGCCAGTTGGGGGTGCGGAATGTGGGTTTAACCGAATTGAGATTATTAAATTCTTCCTTTCTTCTTCCTTTTTTCCTTCAAGTTCTTAGCGCCTTCGCGGTTCATTAAATAAAGACTTTTCAGACACAAAAAGAGCTTAAATAATGTTTTTGCCCGATCGATCGAGTACCTCCCCAATCGCCTGCACCAACTTGTCGGGGTCTAAAGGCTTACAAATGTGTCGCTGGAACCCCGCAGCCAGGGCCTGCTGATAGTCAATTTCTCCAGCATAAGCCGTGAGGGCGATCGCCGGAACCAGTCCCCCTTTGTCAGGCGCCAGAGCCCGAACCTGTCGCATCAACATATAACCGTCGGTATCGGGCATTCCAATATCGCTCAACAGCAAATCCGGCACAGACTGGGTTAAAAACGCCAAGGCATCGGCGGCGTTAGCAACTGCTGTCACACTTGCCCCACAATCCTCAAGCAGAAAAACCACTAAATCTCGCGCATCGGCATCATCATCCACCGCTAACACCTTGATACCGCTCAAATTGAAGGATTGGCCCGGCGACGCAGTTCCCACAGGACTTGTCGGAGATTGCACGGGCATCAGAGGTATCCTGACAGTCAAGGTTGCACCTTGTCCTTCGCCGGCACTGTCGGATTTCACCGTGCCGCCGTGGAGTTCGACGAGATGGCGGACGATCGCCAATCCTAAACCCAATCCGCCAAACTTGCGGGTAGAAGTGCTGTCAGCTTGCCGGAAGTAGTCGAATACATAGGGCAGAAAATCAGGTTCGATACCTTTTCCCGTATCAGTTACAGTAATTTGGGCCAAGGTGTCCACCCGATCGAGAACGACTTCAATTTTGCCGGACGGCGGGGTGAACTTGACGGCATTTGACAGCAAATTCCAGACTACCTGCTGAAGTCTGCCCGCATCGCCCAACACCGGGCCGAGATTCGGTGCAAATTGAGTGCTGATTTGAATCGACTTGACTTGGGCCGCCAGACGCACCGTTTCAATAGCAGCGCCGATTACCTCGGCTAAATCCACAGGTGCAATATTCAAGCTGACCTTGCCTTGCAGAATCCCCGACACGTCGAGCAAATCTTCGATAAGCTGGGTTTGCAGTTTGGCGTTGCGCTCGATCGTCTCTAAGGCATAACGCTGCTTTTGGGGTGTCAAAATGTTCGATTGAAGCAGCTTCGCCCAGCCCATAATCGGGTTTAAGGGAGTCCGCAATTCGTGGGACAAAACCGCCAAAAATTCGTCTTTGACGCGGTTAGCCTGTTCTGCTTCTTCCCGCGCTGCCTTTTCCCGTGCTAGAAGGCGTTCCCGTTCTGCTTCTGCAAGTTTTCGATCGGTAATATCGGTGTTGGTGCCACACCAGCGCAGCACCTGGCCTCGATCGTCGCGAATCGGCACGGCGCGGGAGAGAAACCAGCGGTACGATCCGTCTTTGCCGCGCAAGGGGAAAGTATCTTCCCAGAGTTCGCCTGTTTCAATGCAGCGCCTAAATTTTTCGACAACGCGATCGAGGTGTTCCGGGTGGTGTACCAGTTGCCAGCCCCAGCCTAGCATTTCTTCTAGCGTTGTGCCCGTGTACTCAAACCAGCGCTGGTTATACCATAAACTCCCGCCAGTGGGATCTGTGATCCAGGCCAACTGAGCGATGTTGTCAGCTAGAGCGCGGAACCGAGCCTCGCTTTCGTGCAGCTCATGCAGGGCTCGCGCGTGCAGGATCACCACCCAGAGGCGAGCCACCACTTCTTGCATCAGCCAAACTTCATCGGGCCGCCAGTGCCGAACCACCTTTGATGTCACCACCAAAAGAGCCACCCAGCGCCCTTCCTGAAGGCAGGGAACATCGACCAAAGCGCGAACCGACACGGCACCGTAGTTATCGACCAAATGCGCTGTATGGGGGTGATTAGCGATATCTGAGATGACAACTGTTTGACCTGCGATAGAGAGAGCTTTAAGTTCTGGCGTCTTAAAGTCTGAGATTTGATAGGTGCCGACGACGCTGGCAAGGTCGGACTGGTGCCAGTCTTGCTGGACAATTACTAGATCGGCTTCTACATCGATTTCGTGCCACACGCAGCGATCGACCTTTAAATATTCTCCCAGACTTTTCATGGCTTCCCACAACATTTCTGCGGGGTTGAAGCGCTGCCGCAAGCGGGCTTCGAGATCAGAGAGAAACTGCTCGTTGAGTTGGGCTTGTTTGCGATCGTGAATATCAGTATTCGTGCCGATCCACTCGACAATCTGGCCCGCTGCGTCGCGAATTGGCACGGCGCGGGACAAATGCCAGCGTTCCATTTGGTCTGCTGCCCGCCGGAGGCGCAGCTCAACTTGATAAACTTCTCCGCTGATTAGACATTCTTGCCAGCGGGCCCAAGATTCTGCCAAATCCGAGGGCGGGACTAGGGATTCCCAATTGCTTTGAACGGCTTCCTCGTAAGACATTCCCAGATATTCCAACCATTGTTGTTGATTGGTAAAGCGAATTTCCCCGGCGGAACTTACGTTCCAAATCAGGTGGGGCAGCGACTCAGCCAGGAAGCGAAAGCGGCGGTCGCTTTCTGCTAAGCTTTCTTCTGCTCGTTTGCGATCGTCAATATCAATCCCTATCCCGGCCCATTGCACCACCTTTCCCCCCCTGTCTTTGACGGGAACAAGTCGCGCTAGATGCCAGCGATAATTACCATCAAACCTGCGTACCCGACACTCGAATTCGTAGGCTTCCCCTGCTGCAATCGCAGGAGTGCGCGTGGCGACAACTGCTGGCAGATCATCAGGATGAAATAATTGCAGCACCGGTGCAGCCAGCGGCAATTGTGCTGGGCTCATGCCCGTATAGGTTTTCCAGTGTTGGTTGGCAAACTCTAACCTGCCGTCGGCGGTGTTGATCCACATTAATTCCGGAACCCCATCGGCGAGGGTGCGGTAGAGATTTTCGCTGTGTCGCAGTGCTTCTTCTATTTGCCGGCGCTCGGTTTTGTCCTGCATAATTTTCAGGAAACCTTGCACCTCGCCGGCTGCGTCGCGCAGGGGTCTCACCAGCCCGCTGCCCCAAAAGCGACTGCCGTCTTTGCGGACGTGCCAGCGCTCGTTTTCTGCCTTTCCCTGAGTCAGGGCGATGTGCATTTCTGCTTCCGGCTTTTTGGCTGCAGAGTCTTCTGGGGTGAAGATGATTCGTCCGTGCTGCCCGACGATTTCAGCTTCGGAATAGCCCAGCACTCTCTCGGCCCCTGCGTTCCAACTGGTAACGTGTCCGCCGATGTCGAGGGTGATAATGGCGTAGTCTTTGGCGCTGTCGAGAATCAACTGCAGGTGGGTTTCACGATCGCGCAGTGCTGCTTCTGTTTTTTTGCGCTTGGTAATGTCGCTGGTGAAGCCGACAACTTTGGTCACTTCACCTTGCTGGTTGCGGATCAAACAGCCGCGTTCCCAAACATCGATCCAGCGCCCGTCTTCGTGCCGGACTCGGTACTCGATTTCATAGCGATCGGGAATATTCAAGATTGATTGCCCCCCGGCTTGGATGCGTGCCAAATCGACGGGATGGATGCGTTCTCTCCACCACTCTGCTGTTGCGGGTGCATCCTCTGGGCAGACACCGACGATCGAGCACAGTCCCTCGGAACGGTAAACTGAGTTTGCTACCAAATCCCACTCAAACACCATGCCGTCGATCGCTCTTGTAGCTAACTGAAAGCGGTTGTTGCTTTCTTCCAAAGCGAGTTCGGCCTTTTTGCGATCGGTAGCATCAAATAATACTCCGATAAACCGCACTGCTTCGCCTGCCGCGTCGTAGAGATAGCGCCCGAACGCTCTCAACCAGCGGATTTCTCGTGTGTCGGCCCGGATGATCCGGTATTCGGGGGAGTAGAGCGTTCTCGTTTGCCGAGCTGTTTTGGCTGCTTGCATGACTTGCTTTAAGTCGTCTGGATGCACGCACTTTTCCCACACATCCGCGCTTGCTTCGCCGCCCGGTGTCTGTTCGCAGCCCAAAATGCTGAAATGGGTCGCCGACCAAATTACTCGATGTGTTCGCACGTCAAAATCCCAGGTTGCCATGCCTGAGCCTTCGATGGCGACGCTCAAACGTTCTTCGCTTTGTTTCAAGGCAATTTCAGTTTGTTTGCGATCGCTGATATCTGTCAGGGAACCCACGGCCCGCACGGGATTGCCTGACTCGTCCCAAATTGCTCGCCCTCTGGCTAAAACCCATTTGTAGCGCCCGTCCCCACAACGGATGCGGTACTCGCAGCAGTAATGTGAGGTTTCTCGATGCAAGTGCTGCTGCCAATTGCTTTGCATTATCTCCACATCATCGGGATGAATGTAGCTCAAAAATTGGCTGAAGTTTTTGACTTCTTCGGGCCCACGTTCCAAAATCTCTAAAAAGCGATCGCTCACTACAGAGCAATTTGTTTGCAGGTTGTGATCCCAAATGCCGTCGTTGTTGCCGGCACAGGCTAGCTGCCAGCGTTCTTCGCTTTCTCGCAAAGCTTCTTTGGTTCGATCGGCGCGATCGATTTGTAGGGCGGCAACGGCAAAGTCTGCTAGGGCGATCGCAATCCGCAAGTCTTCGGCATCGAATTGGCGATCGGAATCGTGAGATACAATCCATATTGCCCCCAGCGTTTGATTTTCTGCTTGCAGCGGCACAACTAACGCTTCGGCGATCGGCTTTTCTAGCTGCTGTAAGTCGGTGAAGTATTTTTCTGGAGCGAAGTAAAGCTGGGGAGTTTGGCGATCGAGACCGACTCCCGACAAACGCAATGTGCGGGGTGTGTTTCTGTGTTCTGCGGCTTCCCACGCGCCCGCCAAGGCTTCCCACCGAAAGATTTGTTCTGAACTGGCATTTTCTTCTAACAAGCAGACTCCGACGCTTCCTGCGTCGCACAAATCTTGAGCGATCGCAACCAGTGTTTTGAGCAGCGTGCGGGGGGAGGTTGCCAGTTGTCGGGCCAGCGTTTGCAGCGCTCGGTTTTCTGCTTTGCAATCGTGGGATCGAGGGATGCGGCGCGACAGTTCATCGGCGATCGGAATGTCGGTTAAATTAGTTTGTGGGGTTTGCCAAGCTTCCATCAATTAGTCATCTCTACGTCTTTCGGTCTGAGCTGGCGAGCGTATATTATCAGCGCCCTCTTAAAGCATCTGCTATATTATAGGCTCTACCCACATACAGAATATGCGCTCTATCTGGGAAATTACTTTTTAGTTTTCAGGCTAGGGCGTGTTTTCTCTCCCCAGAATTGCCTTAAATTGTAGGTTGGGTTGAGGAACGAAACCCAACATTTTTCGTAGATTTGTTGGGTGGCGCTACGCTTAACCCAACCTACAGAATAGGCAAGAAAACACGCTCTAGTTGACTGCCTTGGTTGCCTATGCTCTTGCCGCCACCTTATGCACAATTTTATTCCAGAATCGCGCTTTTTTCCATATCTGACTTGGACAGAAATTGAGTCTATGCCGGATAAGGAAAATATAGTTATCATTCAGCCGCTAGGTGCGATCGAACAGCACGGCCCCCATTTGCCTTTAATTGTAGATGCGGCAATTAGCGCGGCGGTGATAGGCAAAGCGCTGGCCAAGTTAGACGCAAATATTCCCGCGTATGCTTTGCCGCCTTTGTACTATGGCAAGTCGAACGAACACTGCCATTTTCCCGGTACAATTATGCTCAGTGCTCAGACACTTTTAACAGTATTAGGTGAAATTGCTGACAGTATTTATCAGGCAGGATTTCGGAAATTAGTGTTAATGAATGGTCACGGCGGACAGCCGCAGGTAGTGGAAATTGCGGCGCGGGATATTCATCAAAAATATCAGGATTTTTCGGTTTTTCCGCTGTTTGTTTGGCGGGTTCCGAATGTGGCTGCTGAATTATTAACTGCGAAGGAGTTGGAGTTGGGAATTCACGCGGGTGATGCAGAAACGAGTTTGATGTTGTCAATTTTGCCGGAACAGGTGAAAATGGAACTGGCTGTTTGCGAGTACCCGCAGGGTTTACCAACAGACAGTTTGCTGAGTATGGAAGGGAATTTGCCTTTTGCTTGGCTGACGCGAGAGTTGACACAAAGCGGTGTGTTGGGCGATGCGACGGCGGCGACGAAAGAAAAGGGAGCTCGTATTCTCGAATCTCTCTCTGACGGTTGGGCACAAGTTATCAAAGATGTTTACAAATTTCGCCAGCCGCGTAGTAATTAAAAATTAAGAATTAAAAATCAAAAATTGTTCTAATTTGTGTCAAAATGAGTCTAAGAAATTTTTTGAGTTGGAAAACTAACGATGAGTGTAAATTCTAAATTGCAGCGCGCTTTTGAGCAAGGTCGCGCCCTGAAAATTATCAGCGGTTTAAATAATTTTGATGCTGCCAACGTTGCGGCTGTCGTCAAAGCAGCGGATCTCGGCGGTGCTTCCTTTGTCGATATTGCTGCAGATCGAGATTTGGTATTGATGGCAAAACAGTTGACAAATTTGCCAATTTGTGTATCGGCAGTGGAACCGGAAAAGTTTGTGGCTGCGGTAGAAGCCGGCGCTGATGTGATTGAAATTGGTAACTTTGATGCTTTCTACGCAGAAGGCCGTCGCTTTGAAGCTGAGGAAGTTTTGCAGTTGACTCGCGAAACTCGATCGCTATTTCCGAACATCACTCTTTCTGTGACAGTTCCCCACATTTTGGCACTCGACAAACAAGTGCAATTAGCAATTGAATTAGTCAAAGCTGGGGCTAATATCATCCAAACCGAAGGTGGCACCAGCGCTCAACCAATTCACGCCGGCACATTGGGATTAATTGAAAAAGCAGCGCCTACTTTGGCTGCAGCCTTTGAAATTTCCCGCGCCGTATCCGTCCCCGTACTCTGCGCTTCCGGTATCTCCAGCGTCACCGCACCCCTCGCTATTGGAGCCGGTGCTGCAGGTGTTGGTGTCGGTTCTGCTGTGAGCCAACTTAATAGCGAAGTGGCGATGATTGCGGCTGTTCGCAGTTTGGTTGAAGCTTTGGCTTTGGTTTCGCGATCGCACTTGTCGGCTTCCATTTAATTAAGAAGGAAGTTCGGCAACGGATTCTGTAACGGATGTAACGGATGTCAGGGAGAAGGAAGAAGGATGTTCGGCAACGGATTCTGTAACCGATGTCAGGAAGAAGGAAGAAGGAATATTTTTTCCATCCCCACTCTCCCCTTCTCCCACTCTTCCCCTCTTCCCCTCTTCCCCTCCTCCCCTCCTCCACTCTTCCACTTTTCCACTCTTCCTTAATAATTGATAAACCACACGGCATAATCATCTAATAACTGATTGTTGCGGGAGGTTACATCAACTGATTCTAACTCAGATAAAGGCAACATAAACTTTTGGCGATCGCTGACGCGCTGCACTTCCACAAATATGCCTTCTTCCTGAAGCACCAAATCCTCCAACCGATTAATTGTGAATCTATCAGTATAAGAAGGTTGAGTTTTTTTGAGCCGTGCATATTCTTTTTTGCTGCCCCCACCCATTGTATATTCTTCTTCCCATTCAAACTCTTCTATGCCGGTAACGTGGCAGGGTAGTTGAATATTTTGCTTGATGTAATCTAGATATTTGACGGAATTTTTTAGGCTGAAATCAATATTTTTTGACCCCAAAATCTTGCTGATTTTAGTTTCAAATTGCGTATTATTAAATGGCATATTTTTATCGATATGCGCTAACATTTCTGGATCGAACCCCGCTCTCAATTCGGATAATTCCTCCAGCAGGCTCTGAAAGTCGTTGACCGGTTTCGGTCTTCTGCCTGCTACAATGGTTTCATCAAGCTGAACTGGAGGAAGTTCGGATGGTAAAGGAAGGGATTGGCTTTGATCGGGGCGATCGTCCACTTTAGGCTTGTTAACTTTAGACTTGTTAACTTTAGACTTGTTAACTTTAGACTGGTTAAGTTTAGGCTTGTTAAATTTAGGCATCGCTCGGTCTCGCTGGCTCGGTTTATCAATAAAGTATATCTTGGCAGAAGTACATTCGTGTATGATAGGAGGAATCTGTAATGCAACTACTGAAATCACCTGATGAATCGCCAGTCTATCAAGGACAATTCGGCGAATTTACAATTACTCAAAACGATCGCACGGGAGTGTTGATTTACCGCGCTGGATTGGGGGTGGCGGCGCTGTGTTTTGCGATCGGCACTACTCTGGTGCTACAACAGGGCGACAACCCGATGGCAATCCAAGCTGTAACGCCTGTTTTTGCTTGTTTCTGGATAGCTTTAGGCGTCAGCTTAGCAACTATTCACATTTACATGATTGCGCTGCACCGAACACTACAGGCGTTTTGGGCGATCGGTGGCGCGGCAGCATTGTTTGTCGCCCTACAAAGCAGCCAACCTCTAGCTTTAGCAGTGTACGAACATCCCGCCACGTTGTGGGGAATTGGCTTTACTTTTGCCGCATTAAATGGCATTTATTTTAAGGAAGCATTCTGCTTTAATCGCCTCGAAACTAAGTTTTTGACTCCGGGAGTTCCTCTCTTAATTTTAGGACATATTTTCGGCTTTTTGTCAGCCGAAAATGAACAATTTTTACTAGCAGTTTGGGCGGCTTTGTTTATCATCTTTGCTGTGCGTAAGTTTTTTCAACCAATGCCGCAGGATATCGGGGATAAAAGCGTTTTTGAGTATCTGAAACACCAATAATTTGGGAATGGGGCATTGGGAATGGGGCATTGGGCATTGGGAAATTCTATCACTTTCCCAGTATTTCCCTCTTCCCCAGTCTCGCCGAATCTGCCTCCATACCCGAAAACATCTAGATCGAGTTAAAATGAGAATTCGTCTAATCCGTCGTCGAGAAATCTGGGCAATTACTAGGGAAGGTTGGGTAATTGCAAGCGCGGGGTTGATAATTTTAATGCTCTTAATTATCACAAATATCCATCCATTTTTGGCGGTAAATGCGCCGATTAAAGCAGATATCTTGGTTGTCGAAGGCTGGTTGCCGGATTATGCGATCGAAAGTGCGATCGCCGAATTCAAAAAAGGCGAATACCGCCAATTAATTACCACAGGAGTTCCTTTAAGTAAAGGCTTCTATCTTGCTGAATATAAAAATTATGCCGAACTAACTGCCGCGACTTGTATTGCGCTAGGATGTGATAAAAACAAAGTAGTAGCAGTACCAGCAGCGAGTGTTGTGAAACACCGCACTGCAGCTTCTGCGATCGCCCTTCGAGATTGGTTTTCTACTTCAGGTTTAAAAGTTGACTCAATTAATCTTTATTCTTTTGGCCCTCACGCCCGCAGAAGTTGGATTGTTTTCAAAGAAGTGCTGAATCCTGACACTAAAGTCGGGATTATAGCGGCGGAACCGCAAGATTACAATTCCCAAGAATGGTGGAAATCGAGCGAAGGTTTTCGGACTGTGATCGGAGAAATTATTGCTTATATTTACGCCCGTTTTGTTGATTGGAAAACCTAGCCAGTAATTGTCAATCTTTCTCTTAATTCCCTTCGCGTTCTTCGCGCCTTCGCGGTTCGTAAAAAAATATTTATATAACAGTTTGAAATCCGTGTAAATACAGGACACGGCAGTGCCATTTCTGTACCCGGCTATCTGTGAAAATACAGGCCACGGCAGTGCCGTTTCCCTACCCAAGAAATAGAGGACACGGCAGTGCCGTTTCCCTACTATATTTAACCGAAGATGATAAAATTATTCTCAGATAAGTTGAGGGTAACTCGTTGCTAGAAGAACGCGCTTACTGGTTGGCATGGTCGCAGATTAACGGTATCGGGCCGATTTTGTTGCAAAGATTGCACCAAAATTTCAATAGTTTGGCAGAAGCTTGGACGGCAAGATCAGTAGATTTGATGCGAATCGAAGGCTTTGGCAAGCAGATAATTGAAACCATTGTGCAAGAACGAACTAAACTTAATCCTGAAGAATTTATCGAAAAACATCTTATAAAAAATCCCTGTTTTTGGACGCCTGCAGATCCAGATTATCCCCGCTTATTATTGGAAATTCCCAATCCGCCACCAGTGTTGTATTATCGCGGTTTAGTTGATGTAAAAGAGAATCAAGGAATTACGCCGACGGTGGCAATGGTTGGTACTCGCAGCCCTTCGGAATACGGCAGAAGGTGGACTCGCAAATTTAGTACGGCTTTGGCTAGAAGCGGTTTTACTGTGGTTTCGGGATTGGCTGCGGGCATTGATACAGAGGCTCATATAGGCTGTTTGGAGGCGGGAGGAAGGACTTTCGCAGTGGTGGGGACGGGAGTAGATATTGTATATCCTAAACAAAATGAGAGGTTGTGCGATCGCATTTTGCAGCAGGGATTGGTAATTAGTGAATATCCGGCGGGGACTCAACCGAATAAAACTAATTTTCCCCGCCGAAATCGCATAATTGCTGGCTTAAGCCGCGCTACAATCGTGATAGAAGCTCCGCATAAATCGGGTGCTTTAATTACTGCTTATCAAGCTAATGATTTTTGCCGGGATGTGTATGTTTTGACGGCAAGATTGGATGATGAGCGTTCGTTTGGGTGTTTGGAGTTGCTGAGTAAAGGTGCTCATCCGATTCTGCCTGGTCGCGATCGACTGTTAAGCGAAGACAGGTTGTTGGAAATGCTCGGAGCTATGCCAAAATTGGATAGAGCCGAGCAGTTGTCGCTATTTCCTCCAAATCCGACGGTTGAGAAGCAAGGGCCGCCGTTGGAGCCGGAATTGGCTAAGGTGTTAGGTGCGATCGTATCTGGGCCGATTTCTTTTGATGTAATTGTGGAAGCAGCGGGATTAGAAGCGGGAACAGTTTCTAGTATACTTTTGCAGTTGGAATTGTTGGGATTAGTTTCGCAGTTACCGGGAATGCGATATCAGCGGTGCTGATGTGAAAGAAAACTGGGCGGTTGAAACGGCGTCTACACAGACAAAATCCGCCTGCGCGGATTGAAGGCAACGGAGGACACGGCATTGCCGTTTCCCTACCCCAAAATAATCAATTTTCGTCGCTCGGATGTAAGCATCACGCGATCGATTGTAGGGACACGGCACTGCCGTATCCTGATTTCGGGTAACGGGTAAAATCAACCGGATTGGATGATGAAATTGCCCGATTGGGCGATCGGATATAACGATCGAGAACACGGCAATGGAGGACACGGCAACAGCGCAACTGGTGTCAACTTAAGGTAAAACCGATAGTCCGACAGGGAATGAATTCCCTGTCTCAAAGCTAAAGTCCTCGCTATGAGGACTGAAGAACTCATTAGTCCTCATAGCGAGGACTTTAGCTATTAGACAGGGGTTTCAACCCCTGGCTGGCGGACTGACGGATGAGCGAGAAGACTAACGGACTAAAAGCTTAAGTTGACACTAATGGGCAATGCCGTTTCCCTACCCAATCTCAAATCAATCCGAAATTAACAGCACTAATACTGCTAGCAGAAACACCATTGAGAGAAGCTAAAATCTCCCCAGTCTGTGCAAACCGGATTAAAGTTGCACCGCT
>NZ_JAUBTT010000153.1:0-12209 GCF_036705125.1 Microcoleus sp. B7-D4 | reverse complement strand
CACATAGCGTACAATTTGCCTTAAAAAACTTTGAAAATATCTGGATAGCTGACGGCTCAACATTAGAAGCATTATTTCGTAAACTAGAAAGTTTATCAGATGTTCCAATTGGTAAATTATCCGGAAAAATGGGAGTAATTATAGACCTAGTAACTCATCTTCCCGAAGAAATTTGGTTTTGGGAAAATCCGAAACAAGCAGATACTCATTGGGAAGAAGATTTACTAAAAAAAGTTAAGCCAAAAACCTTGCTGTTATTGGAATTAGGATTCTATCACTTCGCTTTTTGGTCAAAATTAATTGAGCAAGAAATTGGATTTATTACTCGGATCAAGAAAGGTGCATCTTATCAAGTCAAGCGGGTATTAACCAATACTTATGAGGTTAAAGACCAGATAATTCAGATAGGTGCAGGGACAAAAAACACACCAACTTTGACTATAAGATTAGTACAAATCCGCTCAAAAAACTCCTGGCGTTCTTATCTGACAAGTGTCCAAAACCCCGAAATATTGCCCCCCTATGTAGTAGCAGATTTATATCAAAGACGCTGGCGAATTGAAGAGGCATTTTGTATAGTAAAGAGACTCCTAAATTTAAGTTATTTATGGACAGGTTCGTCCAACGGAATCCAGCTTCAAATCTGGGCTACTTGGCTATTTTATGCGGTTTTGGTAGACTTGGGAGATGCCGTTGCGGATGAATTAGGAGTGCCAATTGAACGTGTTTCACTCTTAAATGATTTATCGAGGGATGTATCATTTTTCTGTGGCCTATCAAAAAGGATTAGCTTCTGACCTAGTTAAGTATTTTGCCGACGCAAAAAATCAAGATTTAGGGATTGTTAAGCGACGACGAAAACCTCATGTCAGGCTAATTATTTCTCCTTTCCCTGGAACTCAAAGAAGTCCCGAACAATTTTTTTTCAATAATGAATGAACAAATGGAGTCATATTTTAATTGGTATTTCGGTAAAAAATGAGTAAGATTACTCATTGACAACAGTGTTTTTAGCTTAGGAATAAAAAATAAATAAGTTGATGAGTTATCGGTTATAATGAAAAAAGTGTGAGATTACAATTTTCACTCCTACAGAGCTCGACTCACAACAGATTTTTATACACAACTACTCTAATTGGCGTTTAAACCCATGTCTTATTCTAATTCAATTGAGTCAGAAATGAAAAAATTTTATAAATCCTTATCAGAAAAGGATAAAAGAAGGTATGCAGCTATCGAAGCTCAAAAATTAGGATGGGGTGGAATTAGCTATGTAATGCAACTTTTGGGATGCAGTCGAAACACCATCGTCAAGGGAATAGAAGATTTAGAAAAAATGGACTCAGAGACACTCAATAGTTCCCGGATCAGAAAGAAAGGAGGGGGAAGAAAAAGTATTCTGTCTACTCAAATCGGTATTGATGCAGCATTTTTAGAAGTTTTAAAAAATTACACAGCCGGAGACCCAATGAATGAATTAATCAAATGGACTAATTTGACGCATAAAGAAATAGCTGCGGGACTACGAGCGGCAGGTTTTACCATTAGTCTCCCATTAGTTGCCAAACTATTAAAAAAGCATGGGTATGTGAAACGAAAAGCTCAAAAAAAACAAACAATAGGAATTAATAAAAATCGAGATGCTCAATTTAAAAACATTGCTAGACTTCATGCAGAGTATAGAAAAGCCAGCAATCCCATCCTACGTTTTGATACCAAAAAGAAAGAAGTTTTAGGAAATTTGTATCGTCCGGGAACTCTCTATACAAAGGAACCTGTCACTACTTTCGATCATGATTTTTGGAGTTTAGGTCACGGTAAAGTGATTCCGCATGGGGTTTATGATTGTCAACAAAACCGAGGATATATAACATTAGGAAATAGTAAAGACACCAGTGAATTGGGAGCGTGTCACTTTTGCGATGAGTATTTATACTTAAACATTTCTTCGCTTACCAATTAAGCCATTTAAGTAAGCACATCGATGAGCCAATACCTGCCCAATATGTTCTGATTTCCAACTTGCTCCAGATATTTTAACCCGTCTAGCTATTTGCTTGATTCCTGATTCTACTGCTCCAGAACCAATCGAACAGATTCCATCTCTCTGGAAAAGTTCGTAATTAATAATTCTTTCTTTATGCTTTTCTAAATACTTACAAAAATTAACGGCTGGCTTTTTCTTCAATCCTATGAATAGTGCTATTGCCTTTTTTACATTTCCTTTCCATAAATATGTTTCTGCTTGCTTCAATCGCTTCATTGAACCGCCTACTTTCTGAAGGTTTTCATTCAAATGATACCAGTCCAGAATTTCCCTTCTGTCCTGTTCACAACTAATTTCCTTGAATATATTCCATACGCCATCATGTCCATCACCGTCTGACAATTTACTGGTTTTGCTAGTGGCTGTTGATTGGCCCAATTAATGATGAGCTCATTTTGGTCAAAACTACTTACTATCCCTGCTTCTGACACAATTGCTTTATAGTCTTTCCACTCGGATTTTTCTCCGAGTGGTGTTATCAATCGTGCTTTTCCACCGTCTGCACTTAACTCGGTAATATCTGCTGTTGCTACAGGCTGCTCAAATTTTTGATAATGTACTAATATGAGTTGTGTCTTCGCTGGCACCGTAATCCCTGTTATATATTCAATATCTTGGGCTGCATTTTGATATGCAACATTAGCACTCAGTCTTAAACAACAGTTTTCTAAATGTGGACTCAATCTACTCCCACTCCCACACCCTAGTTTATCTGCTTGCTTTTGGGTGATGCTTAAATCACCTAATGTACTTTTTAATCTCTTTACCCTTCCTGCTTTTGTCCCGCTCGCTGAGTAGATAAAAAAATTCCGATCTGCGGTGTCACATGAGTTAACACCTTATCTTTAACCGTGATCTCGATATCTTCTAATGTTTTCAACGATTTCGGGTCACAATCAGCATACAGGATTGCCGAAATAGCCTCTACATATGTTTGAATCGCCTGTTGTTGTTCGGGAGTCATCGTTCAATCGCCACTAATTAAGACATCATTATTTTCGCCGATTTTGCCAACAATAGCTCAAAACCTTTGCCCTACTTATTCTGAGTATTTATACTTATCGCAAAAGTGACACGCTCCCAGTGAATTCGCCTGTGAGTCTTTAAAAAATTGGTGGAATAATTATGGTAAAGCAGCCTACCCTAACGCTAATTCTATCTTGGCGAAATGTGATGGGGGAGGTAGTAATAATGCTAATCATTATATTTTTAAAGAAGATTTGCAGAAATTAGTTAATGAAATAGGAATTGAGATCAGAATTGCTCATTACCCTCCTTATACATCTAAATATAATCCGATAGAACATCGACTTTTTCCTCATATTACTAGGGCTTGTCAAGGAGTAATTTTTACAAGTTTAGAATTAGTCAAATCTCTCGTCGAAAAAACTCAAACTAAAACGGGACTATCTGTAGCTGTAAATATCCTTAATAAAGTTTATCAAACTGGTCGAAAGGTAGCTGATAACTTCAAAAATAATATGCAAATTGTTTTTGACGAATATTTGCCAAAATGGAATTATCGAGCCGTACCCCAACCTGAGTAATTCATTAAGTTATTTATTTTTCATTCCTTAACTTGTGAGGAATGACCCCACATCCGTCCAATTATCAGAGGAAAAGCAGGAAAGCCCGTAGAGTTTGGAGCCAAACTGTCAGCGAGTTGCAATGAAGGATATGTATTTCTAGACCGGATAAGTTGGGATAACTTTAACGAATCAGGAGACTTAAAAGCACTCATTTGAAGCATTTAAAAATTACACAGGATACTATCCAGAATCAGTCCATGCAGATCGCATTTATCGAACAAGAGAAAACCGAGCTTGGTGTAAAGAAAGAGGAATTAGAATTAGTGGCCCCCCTTTAGGAAAGCCACCAGCAAATGTTAGTAAGGAAACCAAGAAACAAGCCTGGGAAGATGAAAGAATTCGTAACTCTATTGAGGGCAAATTTGGGACTTGCGAAAAAGAAGATTTAGCCTGAATCGGGTGATGGCAAAACTTGATAATACTTCCGAAACAGCCATTGCTATTACTTTTTTAGTAATGAACCTTTCTACCTGGTTAAGACGGGTTTTTTGTGCGTTTTTATGTCACAAACCGAAAATCACACCTATTTACGGTTCAATGATTATTAAAAGCTATAGCAGGGCAAGTTATAGTCAACAAAAAGTTATGTTTCGCCGAGCTTGAATTGCCCATCAAGTGCGATGCCTACGGCTGGCTACGCCTACGCGATTTTTTCTAACTTATTCAGCAAGCCCTACTTACCTGTCTCAATTTAGCCCCTGCAAGGGCAGGCATTTTGCCTGCCCCACCAACAAAATTATTTTTGAAGAGCTAGCCTTTGTTTAAACTGCCGCCAGTAAGAGCCTACTGGTGATTTTCCGAACATAATTCGCAATTTTTTCATAATTCCCATCTGCGACTGTCCATAATAAAGTGCCTGAGCAGGAATCCTTTCGGCATCAGAAAAACCCACATTGATAAAGCGTTCAATTCCTTCTCGCTTCAGGTATTTTTGACGAGTCTTCTGCAAGCGCTCTTCGTGAGTATTTGTATGAAATACCGTCCAGTTCGGATCTTCTGCCTTACATAAGCTGTATTCCTTGTGGCGTTCTACGTACTGCTCGAAAGCGAGTTCCCATAAATATCTGTCCTGATTAGTCGCCTTAGCTGGATTCTCACCTTTGAAGCCAGACATAATAAAATCCCCAGCAAATTCATGGGTTGCCGCCATAAATTTACTCCGCTTCATCAGAGCAAAATTCAGACTACACTTGTCGCTAAAGTACCACCCCGGCCAGGCGTCGTGGTGCTGCGATGGCAGATTGAATGAACCGCTAACCGAGAAAACATCATCGCGTTCGAGATAACCAATCGCTTCCTCTAACCAACCATCGTGGCCCTTTCGGTAGGGCAAGGTGTCAACGTGGAAAAATAGCAAGTAAGGTTTACTCGCGATCGCCCCCGATGTATATTCTTTTATATAACCAGACTCCATCCCCCCATGATTATCTTCGTGATTAGACTGGATTACCTGCAATTTGTCAATCAAACCTTCTTCAAACAATTGCCAGTATACCCTTTGAGTTTTGAGATCGCTGCCACAATCTACAACGACAACTTCACCAGGTTTACCCCCTAAAAACTGAAACCAATCTTGGAGAATGTCAGCAAATACTAAAGCATCCCCAAAGTTGGATGTCACCATTGAAATTTGGTCGAGGGTGTTCAGTTGTGGAATCATAAGCAAATGCCTCACACTTCATAATATAAAAAGCAGAAATGATTTAAAAGTTTAGCAAAAAATTAGCAATTTTTCGGCTTCCTCCTAGGTAACCTGGCAACATTAATTACATAAAGACTCTTGACTAAGCAAGGCTTGCAGGCCAGATTTGGGTATCCACTCAATAAATCGGGGTAAATCGCTCAGTGACGAGCCTCTTTCCGGGAGCAAAATCCTTCCCGACAGGGTAGTCTACCCCGATTTATTGAGCGGAGACAGATTTTGTGCAATTAATTCTACACAACTACTATAGCCTTTCTCAGATAGGTGAGGTATGACTCGGAGCGGAGTTTTTTGTCTGTATCTCGCTTACTATATAACGACCATAAGAGGGCTCTCATCCCAACAACGTACCTCATCTTTCTGAGAAAGGCTATACCAGCATAGAGTGCTTTGACATCTCCCTCGCCTGAAAAGGCAAGGGGATTAGTAAGACCATAATCGTAGTCTTAAAGCTGTGGACAATTCGCTTCTACACGCTCAAAAACAACTACCAGTACAAGAGGTATTGCAATTACGCTTACTTTTATCTTGTTTTGCTTTCCTTCGGCGGTTGAAACAGCAGAAAAGTCCATCCCCGTGTCTGTAGCCCGGGGATTCCGTCTCGTTTTTTGGTGAATTACTCGTTACCCAGCTACATTACCTGTTCGACTTCAGCAATTTCTGGGATAGCCTCGCGCAGGCGACGTTCAATGCCCATTCTCAGAGTCATTGTGGAACTCGGGCAAGAGCCGCAAGCTCCTTGCAGTCTCAGGTGTACCACTGGGCCGTCAATTTCTACGAGCTCGACGTTGCCACCGTCGGATATCAGGTAGGGACGCATTTCATCGAGAACTGTTTCGACGTTATCTCTGGTTAGTGCTAGTGTCATATTTCGCCTCTGTGATGATTTCTTGCAGTTGATAAAAGTTCGATTTGACTCAAGGGCAGCATTCTCAACCCGCGCGGGATTTAAGAAACCGGGTTTCTTGACAAAAGACTTGCACGCTCAGGTGAGCTGGCTACAGGAAACCCGGTTTCTCTCACGCTGATGCTCGATTTCAATTCGCTCTCTGGTTCGATCGTAGCGTTACTTGCCGCCAAATCAAGTTGATTCTGATACGTTATCCAAAAAAACCCGTTTTATTTAAGAAATCGGGTTTTTGAGGCCGCTACACTACTGCTGGTTCTAGCAGTTTGACGTTGGAGTAGTTGAACTCGGTTGTTGTCAATTGACCTTTTTCTTTTGATCGAACTACTTGCTTTGTCATGACATAATAGTCGCCTATCTTGTCAAAGGTATCTTCAAATTCGAGTTCTTTGATGATTTCGTCTGTTTGGGGGTTGCGGAAAACGGCATCGTAGTGGGTTGCCAAAGAACCTTCGGGTGTCTCTAAGCTTTTATGCGTGTCAATTACGAAAGCCATGCGGCCCATCACCCGGCTGACTTGACAAATTGAGAGACCTCGGACTTTATAGTTAGACCCCATTGAGTCGCCTTGCACCAAGATGTCCACAGCGTCTGTGCTGTCCTTCTCGCCGAGGGTGAAGCTATTTTTGCCGTGAGATTTTTCAAATGTCGAGCGTTTGCGGTGGGTGACAATATCGCGCATTTGGGTGTAGACGCTTTGCTGCACTTCCTCGTCTTCAATGCCCGTGACTTCCACGCTCATGTCGGGTTTGATCCAAACATGACCCGTATATACTTCGTCGCCCTGTTTGAGTTCAATATCGGCACTGTAACCGGGAAAATTGGCATCCCAGGTATAGCGGTGTTCGTAAGCAGCGCGAAACAAATCGCGAGCGTTGGCTTGCTCTGTCATAAATCCCTCTTTCTCTTGACACCCATCTAGTTTAGCTTAACCGCGAGAAGCCCCACATTCACTGGGTAGGGGAGTTACCCGCACTCCTAGCGAGCACTTCTTGGGGGTGCGGCTGGGCTGGCAATTAGGGCGCAACAAGAATTTACCGCAAAAGTGGGTATAAAGCCCCGTCCTTCTAAGACGGCTTTAATTTCTACAATTTGTAAATAATTGTTAAATAGGTAGATTTTGTGGGTAAAAGTTGCAGTAAAAATAATGATAAACTATTCCCATGATAGTATTAGAGTTTAAGTTGAAAGGCAAAGCGGAGCAATATCGGATCATGGACGAAATGATTCGGACGGCTCAATTTGTCCGAAACAAAACTCTTAGACATTGGATAGACAATCAAGGAATTAAGCTGGTAGACCTATACAAACAGTGTGCCATTATGGCGAAAGAGTTTGAATGGGCAGGCAAGCTTAACTCGACGGCACGTCAAGCTTCGGCGGAGCGTGCCATTTTTGCTATAGGGCGTTTTTTTGCTAATTGCAAAGCAAAGAAACCAGGGAAAAAGGGATTCCCGCAGTTCAAAAAGCACACTCGTTCCGTTGAGTACAAACAATCGGGTTGGTCACTTTCTGCCGACAAAAGATGTTTAACATTTAAAGACGGCTTCGCTGCTGGGAAGTTCAAGTTGGTTGGTAGTCGGGATTTGTATTTCTACGCGCCAAACGAGATTAAACGAATCAGAGTCGTGCGTCGTGCCGACGGATACTACGCTCAATTTTGTATCAATGTGGAACGGAAAGAGGAAGCTATTTCCACTGGTAAAGCCATTGGAATAGATGTCGGATTAAACCATTTTTATACTGATAGCGATGGCGAAACAGTTCCTAATCCTCGGTATCTCCGCAAAAGCGAAAAAGCTCTGAAGAGATCGCAGAAGCGAGTTTCTCGGAAAAAGAAAGGTTCTAAAAATCGAAAAAAAGCGATCAACAAGTTAGGAAGAAAACACCTGAAGGTCAGTAGACAGCGTAAAGACTTCGCCATTAAGACGACGCCCGGCGCGGTGAAATCTAACGATTTTGTAGCCTACGAAGACCTTCAGGTGCGGAACATGGTTAAGAACCATAAACTCGCTAAATCAATTAGCGATGCTGCGTGGTCACAGTTTGCTCAATGGTTGGAATACTTTGGAAAAGTGTACGGCAAAACAGTTATTGCTGTTGCTCCTCAGTACACATCTCAGGAATGTTCAAACTGTGGCAACCTGGTTAAAAAAACTCTGTCAACTCGAACCCATATTTGTGGTTGTGGTGTGGTGTTAGATCGCGACCATAATGCCGGAAAAAATATTTTGGCAAAGGGATTGAAGCAGGCAGGAATCAATTTAAATACGGTGGGGCACACCGAAATTTACGCTGGGGGACAGACCGATCTCTACTCGCTGATGGTAGCCAAACAGAGATAAGTTCGACTGGATGATCCAAGAATCCCTGCGCCTTTAGGCAAGGGAGTGTCAATTTCTCTATCGGTTGCTATGATCGGAAAATAAAGTCCCAAAATGCCTGGTTATTGAGAGCGCGATGGGTCGCAAGCCACACACCAGTCTTAGTTATGGGTTATGTTGAAAAAACTTGTGTCCGCTTTTTAGGGGTTGCACCCGCAGGCAACTATTAGATTCCCCCCTTAATAAAATGCTAGAAACTGTCTACAAACACTTAGAAACATTGCAGGAACAAGCTAGAGAATTGCCACCACCGCAACAGGCAATTCTCACGGAAACTCTGGAAATTTTATCTAATTCTTTGCAGGAAATTGCAGCAGATCGCCTGTTGGAAATGGCGAGATATAACGAAGTAAAGCTGGTTGAAATCGAAAAAAAAAATCGCCTCTTGGAACGCACTGTAGCCCAGCAAGTAGGGCAAATCAGACAGCTACGGGAGCAGTTGGAAAAACAAATTAGCCAGCACCGCAGGGACAATCAAGGATTAATTAAAAGTGAAGCCAAACTGCAAGCTATGCTGCGTAATTCTCCCGATCTAATTAGCATTGTCGGCTCCGACGGGCGAGTTCGATATCACAGCGGAGCCCTACAGCGGCTTTTGGGTTACAACCCAGAAGAAAGAATTGGCAAATTTCACGGCGAGTTAATCCATCCAGACGATTTGCTGGCTTGGCAGACGTATTTTGGTAAGTTGTTAGAATCTCCCGGCATTGGGGGGGCAATCGAATATCGGAAACGCCATGCTGACGGTTCTTGGATCTACATGGAGTCGGTAGGTAACAGTTTGCTTTGCGATTCGAGCGTGCAGGGAATTATAATTAATTCGCGGGAAATAGGGGAACGAAAGCAAGCCGAAATCGCAGTCCGAGAGTCGGAACTCCACTACAGAGTTATGTCGCAAATTACTTCGGATTTTGCCTATTCTTTTAAGGGACTGCCCGACGGCAAGTTCGCCTGCGAGTGGGCGACAGAAGCTTTTGAGCGCTGCACAGGGATCGTTCCTGAAGAATTAGAATCGTTTGGTTGGTGGAACTCCGAACTCGTTCATCCTGACGACAGGGAAATGTTAATTAAACAATTAGAAGGCTGTACTTTCAGCCGCACTGGAGCTAATGAGTATCGCATTCTTAATCAAAAAGGCGAGGTGCGCTGGGTGCGGGACTACTGGCAAGTGGTGTGGGACAAAACTGCTGAACGGGTTGTCCGTTTGTGGGGCGCTTGTCAGGAAATTACCGATCGCAAGCAAGTAGAATTGAAACTGCAACTCGTTAACCAAGTTTTGCAAGCCCAGATAGCATCGGCGCCGCTGGCGATTAACTGTACCAGCAATGACGGCAATACCGTTGTTTGGAACCGCGCCGCCGAACAACTTTTTGGCTGGACTGCGGCTGAGGTTTTAGGGAAACCTTTACCGAATATTCCTCAAGGCCAAAAGCAAGATTTTTACGCCCTGCTAAAGTCTGCGTCTAATGGCAACCCGCACAACGGTTTGGAAATATCTTTGTTGAAAAAAGACGGTAGTTCGATCGATGTTTGGCTTTGGGCCGCACGCGTGCGAGATGCGGGCGGCCAGACTGTCGGCAGTATCAACATATTTTCTGATCTTTCAGAACGCAAGCGCATAGAGGAAGAGCGCCAAAAACTAGCAGCGATGAAAGATATGGAGGAACCTTTTTGGGCGCGCTATGTCAGCCCTCCGAAAACTACGAAAAAAAAGGGCGGTGGGTAATTCTCTCAAGCACAATTTAAAAGCATTAAAAGTGCAAAAGTGCAATCTTATGCTTGCAATAAGCTGCTACGCATCTAAATTGAATACAGAGACGGGCTCTCCTGCCCGTCCCACAAGAATTGTAGAAAAATTGACTGTCAAATTAGATGCACAACAGCTTATCCTTTCCGGTCAAATAACCTATTTGATGGGAGTCGTTCGAGCGGACATAATATGATAAATACACCGGGCTACCACCTGTAGTAGTTGCTCTGCTGTACTGTGTAAAACTATTTTTCCCTAAAAATAATTGATGAACCAGCTATCGAATTTATTGAGGGAATCTATCGATAAAGTGTCAGCTTTTTTCTGGGTAAAACTTGTGGGCACGGTAAATATTAGACTTGTCAAAGACGCCACTCGAAGGTTTACTGATGCCCAGATTTTTCCTGGTTCCTGAAAGTGGCTAACTCTGCGTGAGTTTGGCAAGCTTCACTTAACTCAATGTAATCTAAGATATTGGAAATTACCTGAGAAAGGTGGATAGCCGAACGGTGAGCTTCTTCGATAAAATCTCTCTCCTCTATGGGATCGTCAGCTTGGTCGTCTATGGTTAGTTGTAGATAGCCGATGATGTGATTTAGGGGAGTGCGGAGCTCGTGGGACGCTTTCAACAAAAATTGCTTTTTGAGCTGGGATAGTCCTTGTACTCGCTTGCTGCGCTCTTGGTAGAGGGTGGCGAGGGCGATCGCACTTCCTACTTGCTCGGCAAGTTCTTGTGCGAATTCGATCTGGCATTGAGTCCAAGGTCGATCGGTCTTACCCTTCCCCGACGATCGACCTTTGCACTGATGCAAGCTAATTATGCCGTTAGGTTGCTCTTGGTAAGCGGTAGCCACCACTAGCAGCGACTGCGGCCCAAAAGAGTCATTGGCTGCAAAGGACTCTACTACCACCGGTTCGAGGGTGGCTAGAGCTTGAAGGAAATGAGGTGCTGCTGTGAGCGAGATTTCCATTCCCAGCATCGGTAAAAATGGTTCTTGGCAGTATTCAGCAGCTACTTTGACTTGCAGACTAGAACTTTCATAGGGACAAAGGATGCAGCGGCTGACGCCTAGTGTTTCTCCCAGACTGTTAACTGTTTGCTGCCAGATGGTATGGAGATCCAAGGTTCGACGAATATTTCTGCCAATTTGGAGTAAAAGTTTTTGCGATTGAGCTGATATTTGCTGATTCATAGCAACCCCTTTTCTACTAGACTGGCAAAAGTTTACCACTCCGGCAACAGAGCAGGGAGTTACTGAATTTGCCAGCCTGCCGCTGTCCAACTTATGAATTACGTAATTCTACTTAAATATTGCCACAGACCGTCAAACATTACTAAGTATTTGCGGTGTCTTTACAATATCTTTATAATTTTCACATAGAAGGGAGAGCATCCTGTTTTCTTAAAAATCCTTGACAGTAGGGGATTGGAAAGCTGAATCAGTGCTAAAAGTAGCCATTAAGTTCTTGTAAAGTTGGCGGTTTATGGGGGTTTACTCGGAGGTGTGATCTTCCAGCCGACAGATTAAAGATTAGCTGTTATCCGTATCCCCCGGATTTGATTTATGCCAATTCTGGGTGGGGATCGGAAGTGGCGGGGGTGAGGAATATGAGTCCAAAACTCCCAAGGAGGGAGCTGGGCGACGGATAAAAGTCAATCGATTTTAGATTTTAGATTTTAGATTTTAGATTTTAGATTTTAGATTTTAGATTTTAGATTTTAGATTTTAGAATTGAAGCATTGAAGCATTGACCCCACGGATAAATACGTTCGGCAAGTTTCATCGGATACAGGTTTTTTATTTCTGGGTCCTGAGTCTGCGAAGGAAT
>NZ_JAUBTT010000242.1:0-1885 GCF_036705125.1 Microcoleus sp. B7-D4 | reverse complement strand
AACCGGGCGAAATAGTCAGTCCCGGCCTGGTAGTCAAAGCCATGATTATCAATGGATTAGGGATGGTTTCCGCCCCACTCTACTTATTCTCTAAATTTTTTGAAGGGAAAGCAATAGAACATTTACTTGGATCAGGGATTCAAGCATCGCATCTCAATGATGACCGTTTAGGCAGAGTATTAGATAAATTATATTTGTCAGGAATCACCAATATATTCACAACCATTGCCCTAGAAGCAGCTCAAAAATTCGAGATAAATACCGACACATCTCACTTAGACTCAAGTTCATTTCATCTACATGGCAAATATGAACAAGAATTGCCATCAGTATCTTTTTCTACCACAGAAACAGATAGCAATCAGTTAGATAATTTATCAATCAACCATCAAACATCCCCAATACCAATTCAGATTACCTACGGCTACTCTCGCGACCATCGACCAGACTTAAAACAATTCATTTTAGACCTAATTTGTAGTGGAGATGGAGATGTACCACTATTTTTACGAGTAGCTTCAGGAAACGAATCAGATAATTCCATATTCGCCTCAATTTGTCAAGACTTTAAAAAACAATTAAATCTCGATAGTTTAATGGTAGCTGACAGTGCATTATATACCGCTCCCAACTTAGAAATGTTAACCAAGTTAAGATGGTTAACTCGTGTACCGCTGAGCCTCAAACAAGCGCAGCAACTGGTATCTCAGCTAAATGAATCAGAATTTCATCAAAGTTCAGTGACGGGATATCGTTGGTCAGAACACAAAAGTAATTATGGTGGAATTGAACAAAGATGGTTAGTAGTAGAGAGCAGTTTACGTCGTGATGCTGACCAACGTAAATTATCAAAAAACCTCAAAAAAGCTGAAATTGAGGGTCAGAAAAAGTTGCGAGAGTTATCAAATATTGAATTTGCTTGTGACGCCGATGCCTCCGCAGCAGCAAATCGTTTATCTAAACAACTAAAATATCATAATTTAACCCAAATTACCAGCAGACAAACTACAGCAAAACCAGCTACTAATTCGACCATTTCTCACGACAAATCTAGCTCTAGCTTGATATTTAAAGTTGAAGCAAAACTGGAATTAGATACGAGTGTGATTGCTAAAGAAACGAAAGCTAGTGGCAGATTTATCTTAGCTACTAATGTGCTGGATTCAGAGCAATTAAATCCTGATGAAATGATTGTGAAATATAAGGAACAGCAGTCGGCAGAGAGAGGGTTTGGGTTCCTGAAAGACCCGCTATTTTTTACGGATAGCGTGTTTTTGAAGTCGCCAGAAAGAATCGAGGCTTTAACTTTGGTAATGGGTTTGTGTTTGTTGGTTTATACTTTAGGTCAAAGGTTACTTAGACAAAACTTGCAACTCACTAATAAAACCGTAAAAAATCAGTTGGGTAAAGGAACCAATCGACCTACTTTACGCTGGATGTTCCAAAGTTTTCAATCGATTCATGCCGTTTGTATTCAAGGAATTCAACAAGTTTCCAATTTGACATCCGAACGGTTGGCAATATTAAATTTATTTCCAGTCACCTGTCGGTCTTATTATTTCTTGTTGTGAAATGAAGTTAATCACTTGATTAGTAACGCTGACTTTAGTTGAATTAATTTTTGATCGATCGGTGATGTATAATTAATTATTACATCTCTGAAAATATCTGCTGGCAATTAATAGTTGTTAATGGTCTGATTTTTGACGTTTTATGGGTTAAGAAGATTTAATTCATGCCCTCATGTTAATTTTTAGGGATTCCTAACTGGGTGATGCGATAGTTGCACAGATTTTTGGGTGTTTTTACTCATTATTGTCTCGGATGATTCACTTTTACGCCCTCAATCCGTCTATGTGCCAGTTGGGGGTGCGGAATGTGGGTT
>NZ_JAUBTT010000152.1:0-12560 GCF_036705125.1 Microcoleus sp. B7-D4 | reverse complement strand
GGCTATAAACCAGGAATAGTCTTGATGGATGCAGGGTATGGTAATAACACCAGTTTTTTACAAGAATTAGAAAACCGAAAATTAAAATATATCGGAGGAATTGCCAAGAATCGCAAAGTAATAATAAAAAAAACAGTAGATGAAACAGAAGAAAGGAGAGTAGATAATTTAGCGAAAGCTTTACCTGTAGAAGCTTTCACAAAAATTCAACTGGCTCTCGAACGACCGAGAACAGTATGGGTGGCAATAAAAGAAGTCGAGTTATCAAAATGCACGGGTAAGAAAGTAATAGCTATCGTCATGAATGCAGAAACTTTCGATGCCGCCACTGAAATAGATTATTTGATAAGTAATGTTGACTTATCAACAGCGACAGAGGAGTGGATAGTGAAAACTTATTCACAAAGAAATTGGGTCGAAGTTTTCTATCGGGAAGCCCAGGGCTGGTTGGGGTTAAATGAATATCAAGTCAGAGATGAAATCAGCCTGAAAAGACATTTCATCATGGTGTTTTGTGCCTACACTTTCATTCTCTGGCATACCTTAACAGGAGGATTAAGGCGCAAATGGGCAAATAAACCTTTAAACACTTTTAATGATGCACTTGAAGCATTTCGGACAGCCATATCTTTTAGGTTTGTAAAATGGTTGAACCAAAATTGGGACGTATTCTCCGCTTATAAAGCCAGTTTAGGCTTTGTTTGGGCTTAAAATTTGTTTAAGTCCCGATAGGATTTGAGATTTGAGATTTGAGATTTGAGATTTGAGATGAAAAATTACGGATTCTGTATGGGTTTGGATCTTATAGGGGATTGCATTATTTTTGGAAACGGGTATCACAACCAAACCAATTGAAATAAAATTGACAGTGAAAGACCTGTCATGCAAAAATTCATGCAGGTCTTTCAAGAAATCAGATGGCAAGCAAAAGACGACCTTAGCCAGAGCAAATTCTAGTCGTCCTCTTGCTGGTCATCATCATTCTCGTCAAACTGCCTAACAGTGGAGCCACTGCGATTACACCAGGAGCCACTCATGGAGGTGATGTTGGAGGTCTGCGTGGTGGGATCGTAGCTAAAAGTCTCCTCGGCGGTGATGCCGTACTTGGGCAAGATGCTCAGGTGCATCATCAAAGGATTTGCTTTTTTGTCTAGAGCGAGTTGGGTAGTCGTCATAAGTTAGTCTTTTTGAGCGATTGTTTTACTTTCACAATGCTACAGCTTGCCAATTAATTTGTATAGTCGAAAAAGGTCGGATAAAGTCGTATAATATAAAAAGTTTTGATAAAGCTTTAATCGTTTTTGTATTCAAGGCGAAAATAGTCGGATCTAGACGGTTTTAGTTCGATCGCTCGGATATTGTGAGGAGGCGCGGGTGAACGTTAAGGAAGCACTGGCTTTGGCAGATGAAGTGGTCTTTGCGAAAACTGGCAAGCATTTAGATGATATGCAAGTTGGTGTGATTGAGGGCGTTTTGAAGCGGCAAAAGTATGGCGATATTGCCCAAGCGCTGAATTGTACTGAGGGTTATGCTAAAGATGTGGGCTACGAGCTATGGGAGTTGTTCTCTGATGCTTTTGGAGAAGAGGTTAATAAGTTAAATTTGCGATCGGCACTGATTCGCAAGTCCAGGATTAGCAACGTTACAGGCGCTATCATTACTGGTCATCATGTCGCTCATAATCATGTAATCGGATCGCTGAATGTCTGCACATCACAGGAAGAGTCGCCTGAGTTTTTGCGGGGAAAGCAGCGGGCGAAAATGGAGGCGATCCAACGCTTGCAAGCCGTCGGTTTGAGCGACGAGCAAATCGCGCAATGCTTGGATCTGACGCTAGAAGAGATTCGACAAGTCGATTTGACAGAATAAGAATGTTTTGCTCCTGATTACCAGATAGATTGAATCGTTAAAAAGCTCAGAAAACGAAAAATCACCATGAGATTCATTAACCCCAAAATCGAGTTTGCATTCAAAAAAATATTCGGCTCCAATCAAAGCAAACCAATCTTAATCAGCTTTCTCAATGCCATGATTTATGATGGTAATCCCACCATCGCTGACTTAGAAATTATCGACCCGTATTTAGCATCAAGAGTACAGTATCTCAAAGACTCTTACCTGGATGTCAAAGCCCGGCTTGCAGGAGGCGCAACTGTAATTATCGAGATGCAAGTTTTAAATATAGAATCTTTGGCAAAACGGGTGGTTTACAATGCTGCGAAAACTTATTCAACTCAACTGATTCGCGGTCAAGGTTACTTTAAGTTAAAACCTGTAATAGCTTTGACAATAACAGATTTTGAAATGTTTGACAATGACCAAGAAGTAATTTCTAACTTTGTCTTCAAGGAGAAAAAGCGTTTATTTGATTATGTCGATCCAGAGATTGAACTGATTTTTATCGAATTGCCGAAATTCAATAAACAATGGGATGAATTAGAAACTTTGACTGACAAGTGGGTTTATTTTATGAAAAATGCTCCCAGTTTGGAAGTTGTACCGTCAACAATGGAAACAGTCTCGGAAATACAGCAAGCCTTTGCTATTGCTAATGAAACTAACTTGAATCCCGAAGAGTTGGCAGATTTAGAAGCACGCGAAAGGTATATTCTGGATCAGCAGGGAATCTTGCGAAAGGGAATTGAAGAAGGACTCGCACAAGGGCGAGAAGAAGGCAGAGAAGAAGGCAGAGAAGAAGGCAGAGAAGAAGGAGTCGCGCTAGGAATGAGAGAAAAGGCTCTAGAAATTGCTAGGCAACTTATCAATGTCCTTGACAATCAAACCCTTAGTCAAACTACTGGTTTGAGCGTTGAAGATATCCAAAACTTGCGGGAGGAATGAAGGGAAGGGAAAAAGTACGATCGCACAATTAGTACACCTTTTCTCGCTACTAGGATCAGCCTGGTAGCGTAGGTTTTTGAGGTTCTGCCTCTTGGATTGAGAATGACGCTAAATATTAACTCTCATCCACTTAATACTCAAGGATGAGTCTGCCCTCTGTCTAAAGGAAGATTTCATTAAACGAGTAAATTCCGTATGATGCTGTAAAAGTCAGTCAGAGGGGAAAGCTATCTCCGACTCTAGCTCCGCATAACTGACAAATCTTACTATAATCAAAAAATACATCTCATGACATCAGTCACTCCCAATCAAACTTCGTCTCAATACGAAGTTACAGAATCAGAAGAAAAAATTGAGTCTCTGGTAGCAGAAGTTAAGCCAGAAAGCGAAATCGATTTAGAATTCCTCTACACGAGAGACATTGAATTCCGACAAGAAACAATTTATTTCATTGTAGTCGATCGCTTTTACGACGGCGACCCCGAAAATAACGAAGGCCCAAACCCAGAACTTTACGATCCAGAAGGCAAAGATTGGGGCAAATACTGGGGCGGCGACTTGCAGGGAGTTATCGACAAACTCGATTACTTAAAAGATATGGGAGTTAGCGCAGTTTGGCTGACTCCACTGTTCGAGCAAGTTGAAGCATTATTTGTCGAACAAGCAGCGATTCACGGCTACTGGACTAAAGATTTCAAGCGACTAAATCCCCGCTTTATTGCCAAAGGCGACAATCCTTCTATTAACCAAACACAAGAAAGTAAAGATACGGTATTTGACAAATTAGTATATGAGTTGCACCAGCGAAACATGAAACTCGTGCTCGATATTGTCTGCAATCATAGCAACCCTGATTTTAGCGGGAAAAAAGGAGAACTCTACGACGACGGCGTAAAAATAGCTGACTTTAACGACGATGAAGATGACTGGTATCACCACTACGGCGAAGTCAAAAACTGGGAAGATGAATGGCAAGTCCAAAACTGCGAACTGTCGGGTTTAGCAACTTTCAACGAAAACAATATTGCATACCGCAATTACATTAAGTCAGCAATTAAACAATGGCTGGACAGAGGTGTTGATGCTTTGCGGGTTGATACAGTCAAGCATATGCCTATTTGGTTTTGGCAGGAATTTAATGCTGACATTTTAACACACAGACCTGATGTTTTCATTTTTGGCGAATGGATTTACAGCGACCCTAGAAACGATCGTTCTGTGGAATTTGTCAACGAGTCGGGGATGACTATTTTAGATTTTGGTCTGTGCGTGGCAATTCGAGAAGTATTGGGGAAGGGTGCGGAGGCGGGATTTAAGTTAGTCCAAGATGTCCTGAATTTGGATCACCGCTACTACGGGGCGACGGAGTTGATTACTTTTATTGACAACCACGATATGCCGAGGTTTCAGTCGTTGAATCCCGATCCAGAAATGCTGCTGTTGGCGATAGGTTTAATTATGACGACTCGCGGCATTCCCTGCATTTATTACGGCACCGAACAGTATCTGCACGATGATACAGATGGGGGAAATGACCCCTACAACCGCCCGATGATGGAAAAGTGGGATACTGATTCGCCGATTTACCGAGCTGTGCGATTGCTGTCGGGATTGCGGCGGCTGAATCCAGCTATTTCGATGGGGAGTCAGTGGCAAAAATATCTAACTCCTGATGTTTATTGTTACGTGCGCCGCTATCGCGATTCCGTGGTGTTTGTAGCGATGAATCGTGGCAGTTCTGTTACAACAATTGAAGAGGTTGATACTGAGCTGCCTGATGGAGAGCATACGGAGGTTTTATCGCGCCGCAAGTTTGAAGTTAAAGATGGGATCCTGTACAATTTAGAGTTGGGTTCGCGGGAAGTAATGATTTTTAGCCGCGTCGGAGAGCGAGTTAAGGCGAAAACTATTGTGCGGGCGCAGCTTAACAGCGTTAGAACTCAGCCTGGGGAAAGAATTGTGGTGATTGGAGATTGTCCTGAACTGGGGAATTGGGATATTAGTAAGGGTTTCCCGTTGGAGTATATCAATACTAATACTTGGTTTGGGGAAATTCCTTTTAATGAAAGTGCCGGGAAGTTGATTTCTTATAAGTATGCGCTGCTACGGGAAGGACTCTCGCCGCTGCGAGAAAATCTGGTTTGTCGCCGCTGGGTTTTAGTTTCGGAAGGGACGGTGAAATGGCGGGATAAGTGGGCGAGTGGACGGGAGTCTTAATAGTTTTGATTTCGGAGTTTTGGGTGAAACCGTTTTAGGCACAGAAACCGGGTTTGATGAAAGAAAATACTTCCTTAAGGCTTTCGATTATCTTTTTGAAACCCGGTTTATTTACTAGGTACGTAACGGCTGTGAGATTTAATTAGGAACTGCAACTCATAATTCATTACTTTTTAAATATGACTTAGGTAATAAATAGTGGGGCTTTTTATCTATATCAGTAAGGTGTGCATTGTGCATCCTGCGGACGTTATTTATGGTGCGCCGAGGCGCACCCTACAGTTTTATTAAAGCGATCGCAACTTGTGGGCTAAAACATCGACATAACGTTCGCTACTGTGCGGGTTCACAACCATTTCTTAGCCCCGCTGCGCTTGAGATTCAGCTTCTTGAGGATTTTTTAGCAAAGGGACGATCGCCTCGCGCAAACCTGCTGCATCTGGCACATTTACCACTTTAGCAATATCCGGGGCCGCTAAATAATCGACCATACCTTGAGTCCGAGTAATGACAACGGGTCACTTGCAAGCCATTGCTTCCAGTAAAGCCGTACCTCCAGCAGCATATTTATTGTCCATCAAACAAACTGCAATTACGTCTGCATCGCGGTAAAGCTGCACTAAATCTGGCCATTCATAGAATTTGCGCGACATATTTTCTGGCATAGTATCGGGGAAAGCTTGCGATAAAGCCTTAGCATCTTTAGAAAAACCGCTAATTTTTACCGAAAACGCTGCTGATGGTTAGGAAACCGCGTTGATCGACACCTGCGCGCAAATCCTGTACGAATCAAAAACAGTGACACACGCCGATCGATTGCAAGGACTTAACTACCAGCCGAGAAGTCCCTCGGTATATTTAGAGGGGATTAATCTGAGCGCTGCGCGAAGTACCCCGTTGGGAATTACCGCAGGGATGTCCAGAAGCGTCGGGTGTAGGTACGGAAACCGACAATTAGACATTGCGAGTACCTTTAACTTTGATGTACTTTCTAAACATTAAATCAAAAGAAATGGTACATTAAGGTAGGTCGAAAAAAAGAAGTTAAAAAATGCAACTCACGTACAAATACCGCCTCAAACCCACGAAAGCCCAACTAACAACTATTGTGGCTCATTTAGAACTCTGCCGTCGGCAGTACAACTACCGACTCGGCGAAAGATTTAGGTGGTGGGAAGCCACGAGAACACCTATCAACGCCTGTCCCTTGATTGTTTCGATAGTCCCGATTGAGGAAATTTATCAAAATATTCCCTTGACTAGAGTGCAAACCAGGGACGGCAGAAAAAAGGATGAGTCAGGCAATCCTTTGACCAGGAAAGGTGATGTTTTCTCAAACATTGAAGGCGGATATGTACAGTGGCAGACAATACAACTGGCTGATCTGAAAAACACTAAAAAGCTATTTCCTGATTACAAAGTGCTGGATTCTCAGGTTTTGCAAGATGTCGTCAACAGAGTTGAAACTTCCTTTTCAAATTTCACCACCCCCGACAAAAACGGCACTCGTCGAGGGAGGCCCAGATTCAAAGAGCTTCACTACTACAAATCTTTCACTTATCCTCAATTAGACAACTTAGATATTGTCAAGGACGAGCAAGATAGGATTTGTATTAGCCTCGCCAAAATAGGTCAAGTGCCTATGGTTTTCCACCGTCCAATACCAACAAACTTCAAAGTTAAGACGGGCACAGTTATCAAAGAAGCGGATGGGTGGTATATTTCCCTGACGCTAGAAGATAAAAGGGTTCCCGTAACGGTTGCAGAAATTCAACCGACGGTCGAAAATACTATTGGTATCGACTTGGGAGTCACTAATTACGTTTATCTTTCCAGTGGCAAAAGGGTAGAAAATCCTAGATTCTTGAGGAAGTCGGCCCAGAAATTAGCAAGACTTCAAGCGAAGTTAGCTAATAGAGTTAAGGGTTCTAAGCCTTGGAAAGTTATCAAGGACAAGATTTCCAAACTCCATCAGTTTGTAGCGAGAGCTAGATTAGATTTTCAATTCAAAACTGCACATGAGCTATTCGGTAAATGTGATGTTTTAGTTGTTGAAGATTTGAGCGTCAAAAATCTGACTAGACGTGCCAAGCCCAAGACTGGTATTGAGAATGGTAATTTGGTTTATTTACCGAACAGCCAGTCAGCAAAAAGTGGCTTGAATAAATCCATTCTTGATGCGGCTCATGGACAATTCGCCAGCGTTCTCAAATATGTTGCTTGGAAGTTAGGTAAAACTGTTCTATTTGTTGACCCCAAAGGAACTTATCAACATTGCTGGAACTGCCTCAAAAAAGTGCCGAAAGAATTATCAGAGCGGTGGCATTGTTGTCAGTGTGGAGAATCCTTGGAGCGAGATAAAAATTCAGCCAAACTCATAAAGAAGATTGGATTGAGTTACGAAAGTGGCGGGGGAACTCCGTCACTCAAAAAAGCATGAGAAAAAAAAGGAAAAAGAAGCCTGCGGTCTAACGGTACTCCGTTGACCGTCAGGTTCGTTCACGCTTTTATGCTGAAGTTAGCTAAAGAATTTATGTTTAACCTCATGTATATTTCTCCAGAGCAAGACCAAAAAATTCGCTACACCCTGCGCGAGTGCGGTCAAGAAGCTTACAAACTCGCAGCCGAACCTTTTGAAGTGTCCGAGAAAGGGCCCAACGACTACGTGACGAGTATAGATCAATACCTAGACCGACAACTATCGGCAGCATTTAGCGCTTTGTTTCCTGAAGACGGCAGGATCACCGAGGAAAACGTCGCCTCCAGAACAGCTTACGGGGCCAATTACCAGCGCCTCTGGTGCATCGATCCCCTCGACGGGACTGAAGAATTTATTCGGGGAAAGCTGCACTACGCTTCGATGGTGGGGCTGCTGCTGGAAGGGGAACCGGTGGCCGGCTGGCTCTACGCCCCGGCTTTTGACCAAATGTATTTTGGTGGCAAAGATTGGGGATTGTTCCAAAGTGTGGGAACCCAAGCGTCGCAGCCGATCGCGCTATGCAAACCCCCGGCCCCGACAGCGGAAAATTGTAAAATTGTTCTCGGAGACAAAGACCAAAAAAACTACGCCCGGGCGATCGCCCAAAGCATCCCCGGAGCCGAATTTTACTCGCTGGGCAGCTTTGGCTTAAAAGTGATGGAAGTTATCTTCGGTCGAGCTGGTTTGTACCTGTATCTCAACGGCAGAGTTAAAGTGTGGGATACCGCCGGCCCTCTGGCTCTAGCAAAAGCAGCCGGATTGGTTTGCTGCGACTTGCAAGGTCAACCGCTGAGGTGGACTAAAGATGCGATCGAGCCGGAGACTCTGGCCCACACGCAGTCAATCGCGATCGGCTGGCCGGAATACATAGAACCTCTGTTGGGCAAAGTTCAACAGGCAGTGGCAGGCTTGTAAACCCGTTTAAGATTAAAGAATCTGTCAATTTTACGTGAACCGGGCCTCTGCACCCTTATCATCAATTAAAGGAGCAACGGATTGTTTGTGTTCCCAAACATCGATCGTTCCCTAGCTGTTGGGTTTCGCCTAATCATATTTCCCACCTCCGCGATTTTGCGTCAGGAACCTCAGCCCCGACGGCGTGAGGCTTGGAAGAGTAATCCGACAAGCCATTCTGACCAGCTATCGTCTTAACTGACTACGTTTTTTGAGTCACGACACTCCTTGAATGCGAAGCCAGTTTTGGGCTCTGTCGCTGAAGGTTAAACAGCCCTAATGTCACTGGGGCAGTGCTTTGGGCCCAACAAGCTCACTAAACCAAGGCGCAGGCTAACATCACCCCGAAAGGGAGGCTCGAAAGAGCAAAACACTATGCGTACAGGGCTGGGAAGTTTGAGGCGGTAATTGTCCCGCTGAAAGTGCAACACAAAAGCACACTCCCGCCAACCAGTCCCAAGGCGGTAGTAATCAAAAAAAGACAATATAAAGCCGTCCTAGAAGGACGGGGTTTCTACCCATTTTTTTGATGAAGACAGAAGCTTTCAGTGAGCTATTCCCTCTATTTAAGGGTGCTAACCCAGAAACCTTGGGAGGGCTGCTATCAAATGCCGTCAAGCATGAGTATCCCCCGGGCCGAGCTGTGGTGATGGAGGATTCTTGGGGCAACGCGATTTACTTTGTCGTGTCTGGCTGGGTAAAAGTCCGGCGCTTGTCAAACGATCGAGCTGTATCAATGGCTATTTTAGGACGGGGTGCCTTCTTCGGCGAAATGGCCATTCTGGACGAATCTCCCCGATCGAATGACGTACTTGCTCTATCGCCCGTGCGACTTCTCAGCGTCACAGCTCAGCGATTTATCCAAACGCTGTTTAAAGACCCGCAATTGCACCACCGGATGCTGCAACTGATGGTGCGGCGGCTCCGCCAAACCAATCTCCGCTATCAACTCCGAAACCGCCAGCCAGCGGTTAAACTAGCAAATACTTTAGTCGAGCTGGCAGAAAACTACGGTCAGAAAACTGCTGAGGGCAAAGATATCTTCAATATCCCTTATGAAGACTTAGCGGATGTGACAGATATCACCCTAGATGAAACCAGCAAAATTATGGAAAAACTCGATAGTAAAGGTTGGATCAATATCGATCCAGACCGCGAAACTATCCATTTGATCAACCTCAAGCACTTGATTAATTTGGCAAGTCAATGACTGATGTTACTTCTTTGGATACCTCGTCCGCTGCCGGCAACCGTGAGGGGCAACTAACAGCACCGACAATTCAATATTCGGTGGCGATGCCCAATCCTGAATCCCATCTCTTTGAAGTAACTTTGCGCGTGCAAGGTTGGTCGGAGCCGGTTCTGGATTTAAAAATGCCTGTCTGGACTCCCGGTTCTTACTTGGTTCGAGAGTACGCCCGCCACCTGCAAGATTTTAGCTCCCAGGCGGGCGATCGAGCTTTACCTTGGCGCAAGCTCAGCAAAAATCACTGGCAAATCGAGACCGATTCGGTGTCAGATGTCACGGTTTTCTACCGCATTTTTGCCAACGAACTGACAGTGCGAACCAATCATTTAGACTCGACGCACGGTTATTTCAATCCGGCGGCTTTGTGCTTTTTCTTGCCCGGTTTTGAAAGCAACTGCTACACCGTAACCGTTGTGCCACCGCAGCCCGAATGGCGCACCGTTACGACTTTGCCACCTGTTTCTGGCCAAAATCTTACTTTCGCTGCGGCGGATTTTGACACTCTCGTAGACAGTCCTTTTGAGATTGGCTGTCACGAAGTATACGATTTTGAAGTGATGGGAAAAGCCCACCAGCTAGTTGTTTGGGGAAAAGGCAACTTAGAACCAGAACGCACGATTCGAGACATCCAAAAAGTGATCGAAGTCGAGGCAAAAATGTTCGGCGGTTTGCCTTACGAACGCTATGTGTTTTTCCTGCATTTGTCCGGCTCTGGTTTTGGTGGTTTGGAGCACAAGGAGAGCTGCACTCTCAACTATCCGCGTTTTGGTTTTCGGGCTAAGGAAAAGTATGAACGCTTTATTCAGTTGGTAGCTCACGAGTTTTTTCACCTGTGGAATGTCAAGCGCATTCGACCGAAAGCTCTCGAAGTATTTGACTACGAAAAAGAGAATTACACTCCTTCTTTATGGTTCTCTGAAGGCACTACCAGTTATTACGATTTGGTCATTCCTTTTCGAGCGGGTATCTACAGTGTGAAAGGTTTTTTCCAAGGTATGGCTAAGGAAATTACTCGCTTGCAGACGACTCCGGGGCGGAGCGTGCAGCCTCTGAGCGAGTCGAGCTGGGATGCTTGGATTAAACTTTATCGTAGGGATGCTAACAGCGACAACTCGCAGATTTCCTATTATTTGAAAGGGGAAGTTGTTTCGTTTTTGCTCGATTTGTTGATTCGAGCCAAACACGGCAATGAGCGATCGCTCGACGATGTGATGCGTTTGATGTGGCAGCAGTTTGGCAATGCTAATTCTGCCCAAAACGACGATTTTGACCTGAAGTCGGGAACCGACGGCAAATCGGCGCATTTGACCTCAAACGGACAGTTAAATTCTCCTTCGCTGCCAGCAGAAATAGGCTTTACTCCCGAAGAGTTGCAAAGTGCGATCGAGTCCGTCGCCGGCATCGATTTGAGCGACTTTTTCGCCCGCTATATTGACGGTACAGAAGAGTTGCCTTACAACAAGTATCTGCAACCTTTCGGGCTGGAACTCACCGCAAGTGAAACTAGCGAAACACCTCGCATCGGTTGGACGTTGGGAACGGAAAACGGGCGGGAAATGGTTAAATTTGTCGAAGTAGGATCTCCGGCACAATTGGCCGGAATTGATGCTGGAGACGAGTTGCTGGCGATCGAAGGTTTTCGGGTAAATGCAGAACAAGCGGGCGAGAGACTAAAAGATTTCAAGCCTGGGGATATCGTCTCGGTGACGGTTTTTCACCAAGACGAACTGCGGACTTGTCCTGTTACTCTTGCCCCGCCGCGCCCGATGCGTTACTCGATCGTGCCGGTGGAACAGCCCACCGCTATTCAGAAACAAAACTTTACTGGATGGCTGGGAGTTCCTTTATCGAAATTGTGACCTAACAGAAGGTGAACGGGAAAGAAAAGACCAGAAGAAATCAAGCTCAATTCCCAATTCCGCTAGCATCCTCCTGGTAAAATTGAATCACCCGTAAATACTCAACTATCATTCAGTTTTTCGACTGACAGTTAACAGTCAACAGTCAACAGTCAACCATAATTCCGGTTGCACCGGAATTAATATTACCAATTACCAATTTTGATTATGCAAACCCCACCTCCTCCATCAATTACGCCCCGCCAGATGAATCTGCTGAGGATTGTTGCTTCTATGGCCTGGGCTGACGGCCAACTCGCGACAGAAGAAGTTAATTTAATGCTCGATCGCTTTTGTCGTTTGTTTGCCCCAGATACCGACGGACAACAAATGCAACAAGAACTGCGGGATTACGTCATGCAAAATATCCCCCTTGACGAGTTGATCGGCCAACTAGAAACTCAAGATGAAAAGGAATTAGTCTTGCAACTCGGCTATGAAGTGATTTCTTCTAGTTCTCGCACTCCTGACGAACCAAAAATTAACGCTGAAGAAGCCGCAGCTTATCAAAAATTAGTGCAGTTGCTCAATCTTCCAGAGGATGCGGTCAAGCGTATTGAAGCTGAATCATCGGCGGGAGATACTTCGGAGGGAATTGTCGAGAAGATGGCTCACAAATTAGAAAAGTTCATCAAAGGTTAATTTAGGACTTGTGCGCGCTTTGCTTAGAAACCCGGTTTCTTCCTAGATTTCTCGTTACTCAACCTGGAATTTTTCGTAGAAACCGGGAATAAGCCCCCCATCGGTAAGTCTTGTTATCTAAGTATCGGAATAATATTTTTATGAGTGCAACTATTTACAACTAAAGCTGAAGGGAAATAAAGCGGATTGTGACTCCCAATTTGCTAAGGAATGAGAATTAAATAACTTCCACAAGTTTGTGGGATGGGCGTCCCGCCCGTCCAAAAAGGACGGGCGGGAC
>NZ_JAUBTT010000151.1:0-12702 GCF_036705125.1 Microcoleus sp. B7-D4 | reverse complement strand
GCAAGAGGTACTCGCAAGCTCAATTCTAAGTCGGCGAGAGCAATGATGACTTGGGCATTCTATCAGTTCTCCCAAACTTTAGAACATCTCTGTAATCGTTACGGTTCGAGATTGGTTAGGGTAACTGAGGAATATACTTCCAAAACTTGTACGAAATGCGGTCATATTCATAAAAAATTGGGTAGCTCTAAAACTTTTAGATGTCCTAACTGTGGTTATGAAATGCCCCGTGATTTTAATGGCGCTCTGGGAATTTTTCTCAAAGCTTTGTGGGATACCACCATACTTTCAGACCTGTCTGATGAGTGTGCTATATTCAGATTTTCACCGATTGTCGGGGATTGTCGGGATTAAAAGTATCAGGACAACTATAGGGAGAAATTAGCTCTCTCATCCTGGGGCCTTCTATTACCTACTTTCTGACTACTGTCATCTCAACTTGTTGGACCGGCCGCGCCTGTTGTGCCCCAGGTTCCTTCCTCACAACAGAGGCATTCATATTTTGTTCTTTAAAACAACCGGGAAAATATCTAGATTGAAACCAAAAACCTTAAATCGGACTTTGCCGCTAGCAACCTTTGAGGCTGCTTACCAGTTGTTACAGCAAATGGCTGAAATCCCAGGGGCGATTTGGCTCACCGACGATGCCGCTGATTCTCAAAATCTGGAAAATTCGTCGGAAAGGTTTGCAGCAGTAGTATCAGAGCATTTTAGCGCCCTGCTGCAGGGCAATCTATTAGATGAGTTCGCAACCAACGGACACAAGCACAGCGAAAAAAATCTCCATTCGCAATTGAATGTGCAGTTGACTTTCGACCCCGGGGCGATCGCCAATTTCCTGTCTCCCCTCGCCGACAAACTCGCAGAAATAACGCCCGCACCCTCGTGGCAAATTGACATTCCCGCCCTCAAACAAGCAATTAAAAATATACAGCCCAACTCGGCAGTTCTCCAAAGCGAATTCACCCTAAATTTGCTGGATATTCTCGCTGCCAATGCCAGCCCAAATAATCGCCCGCCCCTACACAGCCAAACAGAAATAGAGGGAAAATCCGCACCCAAAGTTATAGATCCCGAAACACTACAAAGCCAGATTGCCGAAGCCGTCAATCAATTACAAATTGCCAGTCCCTGCATTTCATTTTGTCAGCCAGTGGAAGATGCTTTGCAGCAACAGCTTGAACAAGAGCGACTTTTGAATCAGGTGACAACTCAAATCCGCCAGAGTTTGGAATTGCCTGTAATTTTGTCAAAAGCAGTCGAGCAAGTGCGAGAGTTTTTGGAGGTCGATCGCCTGTTAATTTATCAATTTGAAAAAGTGCCAGCGCCGCACAATGGCGAGTTAGCTAAAGAAATACCTGCGGCGGTTTCGGGGTCTGGCGAAATCCAAGAAAATTCCGCGTCTTACTTGTATTTAGGTCGCGTTACCTACGAAGCTTTAGCCAACGATGCTATCTCGTCTGTACTGAATTTTACTGAAGACGCGCAGTGTTTTACCCAGGGAGTCATTGACCGAGAGAAATATCGCAAAGGTTTGGCTTTGTGCGTCGCGGATGTGGAAACAACTTACTCTTCACAGCCTTGTTTTTTAGAGTTGATGCGACGGGCGAAGGTGCGGGCAAAGTTGCTAGTGCCGATCGTAGTTCAAGACGACTTGTGGGGGCTGCTAATTGCCCACCAGTGTACTTTTTGGGAGTGGGAAGAAAGCAAAAAAACATTTTTGCGACAAATAGCAGAACATTTGGCGATCGCCATTTACCAAGCCGAACTTTATGCACAAGTCCAGCAGCAAAAGCGCACCTCAGAACAGCGCGTAATAGAGCGCACGCGAGAACTGCGCGATGCACTGGTTGCCGCCCAGTCTGCCAGCCTCGCCAAGAGCGAATTTTTGGCAGCTATGAGCCACGAATTGCGGACTCCTCTCACTTGCGTCATCGGCATTTCCGACACGCTGCTGCGGTGGTCTTACGGCAAAGTTGGCAGTAAAGAAGTGCCAGTGCAAAAGCAGCGGCAGTACCTGCAAACTATCCGAGACAGCGGCGACCACTTATTAGAATTAATCAACGATATTTTAGATTTATCGCAAGTAGAAGCGGGAAAAGCAGTATTAAAAATTAGTGAATTTTCACTTTCTAAATTAGCTTCTCAGAGCCTGCACGCCCTCAAAGAAAAAGCTGCGGCTAAAGGCGTGGAACTGCTGCAAGAACAGCGGATAAAACAAGAGTGCGATCGCTTCATCGCTGACCCGCGCCGCTTGAGACAAATTCTCTTCAATCTTTTAGGAAATGCGATTAAATTTACTCCCGAAGGCGGGCAAGTCATCCTGCGAGTTTGGGTGACAGAAGATAAAAATCGAACGCCTGCAGTGCGGCAGCCCGGTACGGCACCTGCTGGCAGCACCGCTGTTTTTCAAATCAAAGATACCGGCATTGGAATTCCCGAAAATCAGCGATCGCTGTTGTTTCAAAAATTCCAGCAGTTAGATTCTCCCTACCGCCGCGAATACGGCGGCACCGGTCTGGGATTGGCTTTAACTAAACAGTTAGTAGAGCTTCACGGCGGTGCGATCGAAGTTAACTCTACAGTTGATGTCGGCTCTACTTTTACCGTTTTTATACCAATCCAAACTCAAAGCAAAGATGAATCCACAAAATTTAAATATGAAAAATCGAATTCATCTTTACCGCTGCATTCTTCCTCCTTGCGGGGCAGCCTCGTGCTCGTCGAAGAAGATGAAGAAACTGCCATGCTGATTTGCGATATCCTGACAGTCGCAGGAATGCAAGTGGTGTGGATGATTGAAGGTTCGGCGGCGGTGGAACAAATTGAACTTTTGCAGCCCAATGCTGCGATCGTCGCTATGCGTTTGCCCGGTATGAATGGCTGCGAAATAATTCACCAACTGCGCGAAAAACCCGCTACTGAAAATATCAAAATTCTGGCCTTAAGCGCTAATGAAATCCCCGCCGATCAGATATCTTTCGTGACGGCGGGAGCTAACGATTGTTTGGCTAAACCGATTCACCCTGAGCAATTGCTGGACAAAATTATTTCTTTAATGGCTGGGATTGGTAATGGGTAATACAATTTTAGATTTTAGATTTTAGATTTTAGATTGGGGAATGACCACTAATTTCAAAGGTGGTACCCGCCACGTGATTTATCCGTGGAATCAATCCAAAACCGAAAATCGAAAATCACTTATTGCCCCCGCATTTATCCGTGGGGTCGCCTCTAAAATCTAAAATCTAAAATCTAAAATCGATTGACTCATTGGATATAGGTTGGGATATGGTCTACAGTTACATTCTTTTTTTGAACTGGTATAATTTGTAATTCCCAATTACCAATTCCCCATCCGCAATTCCCCATGATTAATTGTCAAATTCCTACAGGATTAATTGTTTCTTGTCAAGCACCTGCTGATTCGCCGCTGCACGATCCGATCGTAATTGCGGCAATGGCTCGAACCGCCATCAATCGAGGTGCATCGGGCGTGCGGATTGACACTCCGGCTCACATTGCAGCGGTGCGAAAACAGATATCCGCTCCCATAATTGGGATTTGGAAGCAGCAATTGCCGGGATGCGAGATTTACATTACTCCTCGGTTTGAAGACGCGCGGGCGATCGCCGCTTCTGGAGCCGATATTATCGCCGTTGATGCTACTCTGAGAAACCGTCCTGCTGGCGGCGAAGATTTAAAGACATTAATCGCGCAAATTCACAGCGAATTGGGTAAATTAGTGATGGCGGATGTAGATACAATAGAAGCTGCGATCGCGGCAGCCGAAGCTGGTGCAGATACTGTAGCAACTACTCTTTTTGGCTACACTGCCCAGACGGAAAATTTGTCGCCGCCGGGATTTGATTTGGTTGCGGAAATGGTAGAAAAGCTTAAGGTTCCCGTTATCTGCGAAGGCGGGATATCGGGGCCGGAAATGGCTAAAAAAGCCTTGGATTTAGGAGCGGTGGCTGTTGTTGTGGGGACAGATATTACTGGGATCGATCTTAAGGTGACAGCCTATAAGTCGCTGATGGGGAAGTAAGTTCGGCAACGGATTCGCTCGACGGATGTAACGGATGTAACGGATTGAAGGAAGTTCGGCAACGGATTGTTTAACGGATGTAACGGATTGAAGGAAGTTCGGCAACGGATTCGCTCGACGGATGTAACGGATGTAACGGATTGAAGGAAGAAGGGAGAAGAAATATTCAGCGATAGAAATCGGTTGTAGGCACAGGAAACGCGCCAGCTAAGGGTGGGAAATATCGGGCGATTTCAATCGCCCTTTATCAGGGGAAGTTGCTAAATCAGCGCGCCGTTGATAAAGCTGCTAACTACAGCCAAGGCGATCGCCCCCAGTACCGCGCTCCAAAGACCCATCCGCAAGCTAAATCCTTCAACTAGCTTCGCAGCCGAGGCAAAAACAATCACGTTTATTACAAAAGCAAACGCGCCAGAAAGCAATCCCAGCGTCAGCAAGTTCGGCACGAAAAAAACTGCTTTCAGAATTGGCAAAATTAAAACATTCAACATTCCCAAAACCGCAGCGGAAATTACTGCTTTCGGTGTGCTGTCAATTTCTACGCCGATCGGGAGTTGAGAAATTAGCAGCAAGCTGCTGCCCGTCACCAGCCAAGCAATCAAAAAATCGATCGGTTCCACAGCGCCCCTACCTCCTTAACAGTTGAATTGTCAGAAAAACCTGATATTTAACATATATCTTATATACCTTAATTAAACAATCCGGCTGATTCGTCTGCCAATCGACAGAATTTATGTCTGTTACTAAAGAGTTAGAAGTTATAATCCCTGTAATCATCTGCCCAATCATCCGGATGGGGCCCGTATCAACCTGTTAGTTGAATAAAAAGAGCAGATTAATTAATATGGCTGGCGATTTTTCTTTTAACTCTAAAGTCCGATTCGACAAAAATGGCTTGGACAATGCTTCACGGCAACGCAGCCGATCGCTCCAAGTTATGATTTTTATGCTGCTCGTCACTACCTTGATGGCGCTACCAATATTTCGTCTAGCCGAATTGCAACTGGTACAGGGAGCCTACAACCGACAGCGGGCGGAAAATAACCGCATTCGCCCTGTTTCAGTCCCAGCGACTCGCGGTCAAATTTTAGACCGCAACGGCAAAATTTTTGCGGCCAGCCGCGTATCTCGATCGGTCTATGTGTGGCCAAAAGAGCGATCGGCCAAGGAGTGGCAAGAGATCGCCGCTACACTGGGCCCGATCGTCAAACTGCCCGCGGCCGAAATTGTCAAAAAAATCGATGCCGCTGGCTACAGATCGGCCCTGCCAGTGCGAATTAGTAAGGATATCGATGTAGGTACTTTCGTCGCTTTGGGAGAACAAGCTAATAGTTTGCGGGGAGTGGAAATTCGCGTAGAATCGAGCCGAGACAATCCCCACCAGCAATTAGCAGCTCACCTTTTGGGATACGTCGGCGAAGCTAGTTTAGAGCAATTAAAAGCTAATCCTGCATATCCGATGGGGATGCTCGTGGGTCAAATGGGAGTTGAAAAATTAGCCAATTCAACTTTAGAGGGCGTTTGGGGAAACCGTTTAATCGAGGTGAATGCTAAGGGCGAGGAAATCCAAGATTTAGGTGTCAAAGACCCTATCCCCGGCAAACCGGTGCAGCTAACTTTAGATTTAGATATGCAGAAAACTGCAGAAAAAGCTTTGGGCGATCGCCTGGGTGCAGTTGTCGCGATCGACGTAAAAACCGGAGCTCTTTTAACAATGGCTAGTTGGCCGACATTTGACCCCAATATTTTCACCCGCAAGGTGACTCAAACAGAATGGGATCGACTGCAAGGGCCAGAAAAACCGTTTTTAAATCGAGCCGTTCAAGGTTATCCAGTCGGTAGCACTTTTAAAATTGTCACTGCTATAGCGGGGATGGAGTCGGGCAAGTTTTCTCCTGACTCGACTGTGGCTACTTCTTCTTCAATTACGATCGGCGGAATTTCTTTTAACGAACACAGCGGCGGTTACGGCGTTATCGGTTTCCGCGATGCTTTAGCCTACAGCAGCAATACCTTTTTCTATCAAGTAGGTATGGCTGCAGGCCCCGAACAAATGGCAAAAGCGGCTAAAGCGATGGGCATTGGCGGTACTATTAATTTAGACCTTTTGGGGTTGGAATCCGCCAATCACGGTCAAGTTCCGATACCAGCAGAGAAACAGAAAATGTATGGTGAAGATTGGTACGTTGGCGATACAGTAACAATGTCGATCGGTCAAGGTTTGGTACTTTGTACTCCCTTAGAATTGGCTGTGATGGTGTCCACTGTTGCTAATGGCGGTTATCGAGTTCAGCCGCATTTATTGGCTTCTCAAACCAACACTCCTATTACCAAAAAAGTTCCCACAGGTATTAAGCCTGCAACTTTGAATGTTGTTCGCCAGGGATTGATTGACGTGGTGAAAAAAGGTACTGGCAAACGCATGAATGATGGTACTATTCCTTTAAGTGCTGGTAAGACTGGGACGGTGGAAATGCCCGGTCATCCTGACAATTCTATGTTTGTGGGTTTTGCTCCCGCTGACAAACCCGAAGTTGCGATCGCAGTTATAGTTGAAGGCGGCGGATTTGGTTCTGTATCGGCGGCACCAATTGCTCAAGAGGTATTCCGAACCTATTTTCAAAAGCAGGGCTTTAAGCCTACTAATAAGCCTCTCTAGTCATTAGTTAATAGTTGACTCTTGGCTGTTGACTGTTCTCAGTTTGTCCCATACTTCGATCGCACTATCCTTGATATCTTGGAAAAGTGCGATCGATCAAAAGTTTTCCCCTACCAATCGTCTCACTTCCACGGTCGATAAATTCATCATTTGCGCTACCTGTTCCAGACTCATTCCAGAATTTAATAGTTGAGTTACGAGCGATCGTAAAGCTGACTCCGCTGCCAGTCGTCCCAGGTTTTCTTCCTTGTAAGTCTTCAAAGGGGTAAAAGGCGGTAAAAGGGCGGTCGGCTAATATTGCTCTTTAGTAAATGCAGTATTAATGAAGATGAAGATTAGTTCAATGTTATTAAAAGTCAAGAGCCTGGTAGGCCTAGCAAGTTTTCCCGCCTACGTTGGTTGATTTAATAATATAAAGAAAGTTCACGAGCCGCTGTAACAGGGGCTCCAAGTGAATTAATAGACACAAATACCTAGACGTTGGCACCCATCATTCCTCTCACTGCCATCGGGCATAATAGTGTGGCAGAAAATACATTCTTGTTCCAGCCAGTATTCGATGTCTACACCGGAAGCACCGAACAAATTAGAGCGATAGAAGTTGGTCTTCTCCACCAGGGTTTCATCCAACTCGGCACGTACCAAACAAGCATGAGTCAAGTCAGCTCGATCGAGGATCGATTGAGCCAGGGTAGCTCCATCCAAGCGGGTATGTTGCAGGATGGCGTTCTCCAGAGAGACTTCAGCCAATTCGGCTCCAATCAGGTAACTTCGAGAGAAGTCAGTTCCAATCATCGAACCCTGCAGAACAGCCCCGGAAAAATTGGCATCGCTCAAGATTGCTCCTTGGAGATATGAGAACGCACTAACACGAATTCCAGCAAAGTTTCGCTCCCCAGCAGCATAACGTTCGAGCAATTCAGAGGCACTCATTTCAGTAAATAGCGATCCTTTCATAGGTCGTCTTCTCTTAATTCTCCATTACTCAATAATAAGGTAAACTATTAGTCCGATGTTGACACTTGATAGGCTCTGGAAAGACACCGGATTCTTGCTTCTGTGGCACTTATCTATACAGAAGTTCCCCTCAACCGCCCATAAAATCAAGGTAGCAGGTGGAGGGTGATATCAAATCCGGTTAAATGCACATAGTTCAGTAGGGGCAAACCCCCCGTGGTTGTTCCCTCGGTACTGTGGTTAATCTTTCCGGGTTTGATATGAGGAATAGTTAAAGGAACTGTAATGTGTTGAATATTTAGATAGGTCCCTACCTATTTCATAATAGTTCTGCTAAAATTAACTAATATTTTATATGAAAAAAAACCGTGGTGGACGAAAAAGAGTCAACGAGAATCTACGACCTGCAAGAATTACGGAGACGGTATATAGCTGGAGAGAGAAATTTTTCGGGTTTCGATCTGAATAATTTTCATCTCTCCGAGTTTTTCCTGGTTGATATCAACTTGATCGGTGCTAATCTGGAAGACGCTAGTTTGGGGGGGGCTAATTTAATTAATTCTAACTTGAGCCATGCTAACTTAGAAAGAGTATGGCTGGATCAATCCTTACTGATTAAGGCAAAATTGAGCAATGCCAATCTCAGGAATGCTAAATTGGTTAATGTTGACTTGACTGGTGCCGACTTAACAGGTGCCGACTTGACGGGTACCGACTTGACGGGTGCTGTGCTGATTGACACTAATTTGACTGATGCCAATTTGACGGATATTAAAACAACAGAGCAGACTATTTTTCATCAAGTGACTATGCCTGACGGCAGGATTCAAAACGATTTAAACAGAACGTTGTCTGCTGAAGAATTGCTCCGGCGCTATGGCGAAGGCGAGCGAATTTTTCAGGATAAAATATTGCATCGTGTAGATTTGAGCGGTGCTGACTTGCGTGATATTGACCTGAGTCGTTCTCGCTTAAGCTATGTCAACTTTAGTTGTGCTTGTTTGGAAAATGTTGGCTTGGGAATGGCTATATTTTCTGATTTCAGAAATGCTCGATTTAGTCGGGATGAAGATTGGTTGGGTGTCTATTTTTTTTATTGCGATTTGAGAGAGGCTAATTTATCAGGAGTTGACATGAGTTATTCTCAATTCATAGGAAGCAACTTTTCGGGAGCTAAAAATTGTCTTTCTGGTGGTCTCCAAGGAGATGTATTCTTTTACCAGACTACTTGGACAGATGGAGAATTTATCCAGGGTCCAACGAGTGCTACTTACCACTGGCGTGGTGAGATTAGGGAGGGTGAATTTTAAATTGTAATAATTAGTCGTAGGAGTTACATCTGTTTCAAAAAACAGGACTTACGCAGAGCATTGAGAAAATTGTAATGTTTTGAACATTTAGATATCTCCCCAACCTATTTCATAATAGTTCTGCGTAAATCCTGAGCAAGTCGGACTTAGGGAGGTGGTGGAAACGAGAAATCGCTCTGTTGTTTAATTCGATTGCGAACATCTTCAGGAAGATTTGACAAAAAGTTAAAAACCGTGTCAGAACCCTGAGTATTCAGAAGATTTTCAAGCTGATCGATAGAAATCTTCCATGTATTAGGTCTTCGCCATTGTTCAGCACTTGTTATAGGCTCGCGGTTTTCACCTAACAGTTGATTAAGTGGGTTCGGGACTGCTGGTTGCCCGTTCCAGTCCGTGTAAGGTTCTGGTATATTGGGCGTAATGTATGTGTAACTGCCAAGAACATCTTGTACCCCAAAACTTGATTGATTGGAAACTAAGATTGTTTTCCATGCCCACCCAGGAATGCGAATTCCGTTAGCTTCTAAATTTGTAGGATCTGTATTTCCTTGATTGGGCGCTTCCGTAAGTAATTCAGGTGCTCTAGTTTTTGGCTGGATAGACCAATTCTGTTCTTTAGTATCAAAAACACCAGCAGTAATATCAAGTTTTTTGTTGTAATCAAAGATTAGCTGCTCAACTAATTTTGATTCAATTCTAGACCATGCAGGCGAAATATCTGGGTCTAATCTACCTCTGTTATTGGGGAAAAGTCGGTTATTGTCGAGCGCTTGCGGGATTAAGTTTGTGCTTAGGTAGGTAGCCTGAGCATCTTTCTCATTTCTGTTTCTATCTTGGTTAGGGATAAGATGACCTCTATCCAAACCCGTTCCTGTATACATTATCCCATCAATTCTAGGCCAGCTCGGAACTTGAGGACTACCAGGCAAGCCTGGATCGGTTATGAATGGAGTATTTGTTCTTCCCTCAACTCGATTTCTCCAAGAGCTGTCAACTTTCCAACTTACCCAGTTAGGAAGCCCAGTAACGGCATTATAAGATGAGGAATACTGAGGTTTTTCAAGCAACAAATTGGTTTGATATGGATTTTGCTCCGGGGCTTTAATATCCCATCTTGCTTCAGTTGGATTTCCCAATCTCAGGTGGTCGCTCTTAAAGAAGACATTATCTATGAAAACATGGTCTCCTCCTTCTAATTCAAACTTCAAAGTAGCTGGTTGCCCTCGGTAAAGCTGTGTCACTTCATCAGGAGTTTGCAAGTTAAGCTGGAAAGTTTCAAAACCTTCTCCACCAAATCCAATCTTATTAGCATTACCTAAGTAGATATTAGTAGCCAGATCGAGCTTTTCTGGGGTATTGACATTTTCGTTGCGGTTGAAAGGGAGTTTTTGCAAATTGCTTTTCAGGTCTATTGTGGTTTTTGCGATCTCTGTACCTGTTGTCGTTTCCAACGTGACCTTCAGGTTTCCTTTTTTGACAGGAGCATGAACATCAAAGCGTAAATTTCCCCAATCGGGAACAACAAACCGATTGTGAACAATTTCTTTGACTCCGTTGGCTCCTAGTTTAAAGGCATAGTCTGTTTCGCTTTTTCCTTTAATGGACTTTACGTCCTCCAAATTTTGAACCAAATCAATATTTGGATTTTGTTGACCGTTGTGGAATGACCACCCAGGTAGCGCGTTAGAAATAGTTCTGCGAACCTGGCTCAAATTCCCCCCAAACGGATCGGTAACAGCATCAAAATTGCCATTAAAAAGAGTCGGAACACTAGCATCGCCGCGCATTCTGGTGCTGTAAGTATTGTCAAAACTTAGCGGCACTCGCGGCTGCGTTTCTGGCCGCAAACGTTCACCGCCACCATTTATAGAATAAAACCATCCAGTCCCAATTCCTTCCCAAGGAGCCTCAGCGCTACCTTGGACAAAGTTTGCTGCTGTATGATCTGGGGTGTACCAAGGATTGACGCGGTTGGGATTGGTATCGTAGAAGTCGGCATCGAACAACACCTCGTAACCTCCATCGCTGCGGCGGCGGTAAACTGGATCTTTGAGCCAATCCACCGCATAGCTGGGTTGCGACTCCGTTAAACCCAGATTCGCACTGCCGGAATACCAATTGAGAACTCGTCCGTGAGTAGCGCCTAAGCCACCCCCAATTACCGGAATAGCATCGGTTTGTCGGCTGAAGCCAGCCCGACTCTCAGCATAGTCCGTTTCCCTAGAACGAGTTCCCAGAAATTCGACTACATCGGGGACACCGAGGAGATTGCCATTTGCATCTTTGGGAAACTGAAGTCCGGGTTGATTGCTAGTATCTTCTGGTGGCAGAAGGTCAGGAATATTTCGACCGTTCGGAGTAAACGACCCCAAACCACTCGGATCGGCTGTAGTTTGGTAGTAATTATCGGCAAATGTAATGCCTTCCCAAGTCTGCACCTTGGGTTCGTAGAAGTTCCTAAACCCTCCAATCCCCACCAGCGAAAGACTCTCCTGATCGAAGTCGTGGGGGTCGATTGTTGTCACTTGAAAATCACGGCCGAATTGATTTGTTCCGCCTGCATTGGGGAATGCTGTCAGCAAGCGCTGCACAATTTCACTATTAACAACTGTGCCCCGACTGAAGCCAATAAAGTGCATGGGGGAACTCAACAAGTCTCCTTGGTTGCGAATTAGATTGCCTTTGCTGTCGTAAAGACTCACCAGATTCCCTTGAGAGTCGCGCTGTCCAATACTTCCTCCCAAAGCCTGGTCTAGCTGTACTAACGATGCGTAGAAAGCATCTGCTGCACCTTCTGTAAAACCAGAATCAGGAACACTTGACTCATTGTTTTGAGCCCAATCAGGCAGCAGCACTAAAGATTTGTCGCTGTAATTGTCAGATATGTAAGTAGCTAATTGTTCGAGGTAATTTGTTGTGGTTTCTGGATTTTGACCTGCGGGGAAGTCTTGCATCACAGCCCCATATTTATCCACAGGAACCCAGAAACCTGTACCCTTATCGTAGCGAATAATCAAACCCCCACCCCCTGCATCCGCGATGTTGTTTGCGATGTCAAAAAAGTTAGCGGGAATTACTGCTTCTGTAACTATCGGAGGTGTAAAACCGTGAGTGAGAACAGTGACGCTTCTGAACGGAGAAAGAGAGCTTTCTAGTTGTGTATTAAACTCCCCAAAATCAAGATTGCGCTCTCCCTCAGCGTTTATTGCTTCGACAGCCCAATAATAGGTTTGACCTGCTGTAAGAGTCCGGTCTGGATCGAGGGTAAAATTGTTGTTATCTCCAAACCTGTCACCTCCATTCCAAACCCAGCCACCCGAAGGCTTCCAAGTTGCTGTTAGAATGCGGTTGGGATTAAAGTCATCAAACTCTTGCCACGGAGAACTCAAAAATTGTCTTTTTTCCTCTTGAGTTAGGTTGGAATTGGGCAGCACTTCCGATAAATTGACAACTTGGTCCCAAGGCAACAGACCCTCACCTTCTGGGAAGGTACTTACAAACAAATTAACTTCGCGTATTTGGGAATCAGGAATGCTGAAGTTCCAGTCAAAAGTCGGAGTCAAGTCATTTATTGTATTCTCACCTGGCCCAATTAAATCCAACCAATCCAGCGGTGTCGCAGCCAAACCGCGAGAGTTAGTCGCAGAAACAGGAGCTCGCTTGCTACCAGGCGGCACGCCGTAAGTATACTGGCTGTTCGCATCAATCAGAATCTGGAAGTCAGCAGC
>NZ_JAUBTT010000150.1:0-12715 GCF_036705125.1 Microcoleus sp. B7-D4 | reverse complement strand
GTCAACAGTCAACAGTCAACAGTCAACAGTCAACAGTCAACAGTCAACAGTCAACAGTCAACAGTCAACAGTCAACATCATTCCGGTGTTACCGGAAATGATATCATCCCTACTCTCAAAATCCTTACCAACAAACAGCAAATTAAATGTCTGGAATTGGTCGCATTCATTCAATCGAAACATTTGGTACTGTAGACGGCCCCGGAATCCGGTTTATCGTCTTCACCCAAGGCTGTCCGTTACGCTGTCTTTACTGTCACAATCCCGACTGTCGCAATTCCCACGATGGTAAAGAAGTAACCGTCGATTATTTAATCGAACAAATTACAAAATGTAAATCTTACCTGCGGAAAGGAGGCGTTACAGTCAGCGGCGGCGAACCGTTGATGCAGCCGGATTTTGTCAGAGAAATCTTTACCCGCTGTCATCAAATGGGCTTGCATACAGCCCTGGACACATCAGGCTTCTGTGTTTTAGAAGTTGCTAAACCGGTGCTAGAAATGGCAGATTTGGTTTTATTGGACATTAAATCCTACATTCCCGAACTGTATTACAAAGTCACCAACGTTTCGATCGAGCCTACTTTAGCAATGGCAAAATATCTCAGCGAAATTGGCAAACCGACGTGGATTCGATTTGTTCTCGTTCCTCACCTCACCGATCACATCGAAAACGTAGAAAAACTAGCGGAGTTTATTGCCAATCTGAACAATGTGGAAAAAGTAGAAGTATTACCATTTCATAAAATGGGAGAATACAAATGGGAACAATTAAAATTTGATTACGAACTCAAGGATACACCTCCCGCTTCACCGGAACTCGTGCAACAAACTGTTGATATTTTTCGCAGTCGCGGGCTAAATGCGATCGGAGCTAGCGGTATATAATAATTAAAAGACCGCGTTCACCAAAAAATTGGGTCTGAAGCCCCGTCCTTTTAGGACGGCTTTCCCTTAACCTTGAGGCTCCTGATTAATTCTCTCTAAGTACATCAGTTTTAGTTCTAGCTACAGCTTTGCAATGTTCTTCAATAATTGCAAATTCAGATTCCTGAATCCCCGAAAAAATAAACGTTTATTCAGGAAGTTTTTCGAGTTTTTGCTGTATGATTATATGACAACAAAGAGGATGACTCATGTTGGGCTGTCAACAAAATTTAATTCGAGTTGATTCAGATATTCAAGCTATTATTGAATACCTGTGTTCTGAATCTGCAAAACTTTCTAATTGTGGGACTTACTATGCCCGCCAGCTATACTTTAAAACTGGTAAAATCCCAAACCGTGCTCAGTTGCACAAAGTTTTGGGGACGGAAAACCGAAACCGACACTATCAAGCGTTCTACTCTGATACTGCTCAACAAATTCTGACGGGCGTAGCAGAGTCTTTTAAGTCATTTATGGGATTACTAAAGGCTTTTAAAAATGGCGTAATTACGGAACGTCCGAAGCTACCGAAATATCGTCAAGGCGGAATGGCACTTGTGACATTTACAGGTAGGTCGGTAAAACTCAACGACGGAATGTTGAGATTCCCTTTGGGTAGCAAGGTTAAAGCGTGGTTCGGTCTAGATGCGTTTTTCCTTCCGATGCCTTCTAATCTTGATTTCAAAGCGATTCGGGAATATCGCATACTTCCCCGGAACGGCTGTTTCTACCTAGAGTTTGTCTACACAACGACCAATGTCCAGGCAGATATAGACCCTGCTAAGTGCTTAATGATCGACCACGGCGTAGATAACTGGTTAACTTGCGTGAGCAATGTCGGTACAAGTTTTATCGTCGATGGCAAGCTTTTAAAGTCGCTTAACCAGGGATACAACAGACGAGTTGCATTTCTCATGAAGGGAAAAGTTAATGGCTATTGGTCTAAAAGGCTTGCCAGCTTGACCGAAAGACGGAATCGTCAGATGCGAGATGCCGTTAACAAGGCAGCAAGGAAGGTAATTAAGCACTGCTTGAAAAATCGGATAGGAACGGTTGTATTCGGTTGGAATAAGGGACAAAAAAATTCTGCCAACATGGGAAGCAAAACTAATCAAAAGTTTGTGCAAATCCCTACGGGCAGACTGAAAGATAGAATTGCTCAACTCTGTGAGCAGTATGGCTTGAGGTTCGTTGAAACGGAAGAATCTTATTCGTCAAAAGCTTCTTTTGTTGATCGTGATTTGCTACCTACTTTCGGCGAAAAACCCGAAGGGTGGCTTCCAATTGGCACGCGGATTAAACGTGGTTTGTACCGAACGGCGCAAGGCTGGCTAATTAATGCAGATTGCAATGCTTGTGGCAACATTGGTAGAAAAGTAGCGGTGATGCTTGGACTTGATCTAAGCGGAATCAGTAGAGGCGAGTTGTCAGCGCCTTTAAGACTTAAATTATGGTCTTAAGAATCCCCATGCCTTCAGGCTGGGGAGTGTCAAAAGTCACCCACAATCTTGAAATGATCTGCGTTCATCAGCAGGTTCCCTACCAATCAAAGATTGAGGCAATAATTTTCCCGAAATAAACATCAGTAAAAACAACATGAAAGTTACCAATTTAGAAGAATTAGAAGTCCTAATTCAAAAAGTGAAAGCAGCCCAAGCTGAATTTGCCACCTACACTCAAGAACAAGTCGATCGCATATTCAAGCAAGCAGCTTTAGCCGCTAATGCCGCCCGCATTCCCTTAGCCAAGGCAGCAGTCAAAGAATCGGGAATGGGAGTCATCGAAGATAAGGCAATCAAAAATCATTTTGCCTCGGAAATGATTTACAACAAATACAAAAACGACAAGACTTGCGGTATCATCGAGTCCGATCGGCATTTTGGCTACGAACGCATTGCCGAACCCGTGGGAGTGCTGGCGGGAATCGTTCCTGTAACTAACCCGACTTCCACCACCATCTTTAAGTCTTTAATCGTGCTCAAGACGAGAAATGGCATTATATTTTCGCCCCATCCCCGCGCCAAATCCTGCACGGCTGCGGCGGCAAAAATCATCCTCGATGCTGCAGTAGCCGCAGGAGCACCACCGGATATTATTGGGTGGATTGATGAGCCCACTGTGCCGCTTTCCCAAGCTTTGATGCAGCACCGCGATATCAAACTAATTTTGGCAACTGGCGGGCCGGGAATGGTAAAAGCTGCCTACTCTTCAGGGCATCCGTCCCTCGGTGTCGGCGCGGGAAATACTCCCGCCATCATCGATGAAACCGCCCACATCCAAATGGCTGTCAGCTCAATTTTGCTGAGCAAAACTTTCGACAACGGCACGATTTGTGCTTCGGAACAATCGGTGGTTGTTGTGGATGAGGTGTACGATGCAGTGCAACTGGAATTCATCAAGCGCGGTGCTTATTTCCTCAATGCTGAAGAACGGGAAAAAGTGCGGCAGGTAATCTTAATTGATGGTCGCTTGAATGCCGAAATTGTCGGACAATCGGTGCAAAAAGTGGCGCAGATTGCTGGTTTTACAGTGCCGTCAAACATCAGGGTTTTGATTGGAGAAGTTGAGGGGGTAGGTAAAGAAGAACCCTTTGCTTGTGAAAAACTTTCGCCGATTCTCGCTATGTATCGCGCCAAGGACTTTACTGAAGCAGTAGACAAAGCTGAAGCGCTGATAATTTTTGGCGGACACGGACATACTTCTGTACTCTACACGGCTCCGCACAATCAGAAGCACATTCGTTATTTTGAAAGCAAACTAGAGACTTCGCGGGTGCTGATTAATACGCCTTCTTCTCAAGGTGCGATCGGCGATTTGTACAATTTCCGCCTCGATCCCTCCCTTACCCTCGGTTGTGGTAGCTGGGGCGATAATTCGATTTCTGTCAACGTGACACCCCATCACCTGCTGAATATCAAAACCGTAGCAGAACGGCGCGAGAATATGCTCTGGTTCCGCATTCCTCCCAAGATTTATTTTAAGTCGGGTTGTCTTCCTGTAGCTTTGAGGGATCTTGCAGGTAAGAAACGTGCTTTGATCGTGACGGATAAACCTTTGTTTGAATTGGGATTGACTAAGGAAGTCACAGATAGTTTGGAAGAAATCGGCATCGATCACTACACATTTTACGATGTGGAACCCGATCCTTCGCTTGCTACTGTTCGCAAAGGTTTAGAAATCTGCAATAGTTTCCATCCAGATGCGATTATTGCCTTTGGTGGTGGCTCGCCGATGGATGCTGCTAAAGTAATGTGGCTGATGTATGAGCATCCAGAAATTGAGTTTGAAGGATTGGCGATGCGGTTTATGGATATCCGCAAGCGGGTATACGAACTGCCGCCTTTGGGTTCAAAGGCAACTATGGTGGCAATTCCAACTACTTCGGGAACGGGTTCGGAAGTCACGCCTTTTGCGGTTGTTACGGATGAACGATCGGGGATTAAGTATCCGCTTGCAGATTATGCTCTGACTCCGAATATGGCGATCGTCGATCCAGAACTTACGCTGAATATGCCCCGAAAACTGACTGCTTACGGTGGCATTGATGCGCTAACCCACGCTTTAGAAGCTTATGTTTCTGTGTTGGCTTCTGAGTATACAAATGGTTTGGCTTTAGAAGCGATTCGTTTGCTGTTTAAATACCTGCCCAGCGCTTACAAAAATGGTGCTAACGATCCGAAAGCGCGGGAGAAAGTACATTATGCTGCTACGATGGCCGGGATGGCATTTGCCAACTCTTTTCTGGGGGTTTGTCACTCAGTGGCTCACCAATTAGGTGCAACTTGCCACGTCCCTCACGGTTTAGCGAATGCGCTGATGATTTCTCACGTAATTCGCTACAATGCAACGGATGTTCCGTTCAAACAAGCGATTTTTTCTCAAAACAAGTATCCTAACAGCAAGTGGCGTTATGCTCGAATTGCGGACTATCTGAATTTGGGCGGCGATACAGAAGATGAGAAAGTTGAGAAGTTGATCGAAGCGGTGGAAGCTCTCAAGCGTGAGGTAGAGCTTCCTAGCACGATTCAGGAGGCGATCGCCAGTCAGGGAATGAGCGATGATTTCTTTTTTGCTCGCGTTGAGGAAATGGCGGATCACGCTTTTGACGATCAGTGTACCGGAGCGAACCCCCGCTATCCGCTGATTGAAGATTTAAAGCAACTTCTGGTGCAAGCCTACTCTCACAGCGGCGACACTTCAGAGGTCGATCGAGTGTTAACTGTAGTTTAATCGGCGCGGTGCAAGAGATTTCTCCTCAAAAGCCTGTCAATGGGGGGCAGGATGCTTAACCCGATGGGTGTCAACTTAACGTCAAACCCAGTCACAGAATGTTGTTTGACGATTAGGGCCAGATCCCCCCTAGCCCCCCTTAAAAAGGGGGGAACAAGAGTCCGATCTTTCGTCCCCCTTTTTTAGGGGGATTTAGGGGGATCTAGACTCAGATAAAAGCGATATTTATCAAGGGTTTTAGGCGATTGTTGACACTAATGACCTAACCCCTACTCCCCACAAGACTTTCTGGAGAAATCTAACGCCGGGCCCGGCGCTGAAAATAAACCCCGAAGCGGATCAAAATACCAAGTAGAGGTTGATGAAAAAGTGTGAAATTGTGTTATGATGTTACAGGTAACTATTTTACGACTTCTGTAGTTTCAGTGGCTGTTCGCGCGATGACCTCTTCACCAACCATATCACCCGTTCGATCGAGTCAAGTTACCCGCAAACCTTATCCCAACTATCGGGTAATAGTCCTCAACGACGATTTCAACACATTCCAGCACGTTGTGGAATGTTTGACCAAATACATTCCAGGGATGACAAGCGATCAAGCTTGGAAACTCGCCAACCAAATCCACCACGAAGGCCAGGCCACCGTCTGGGTTGGCCCACAAGAGCAAGCAGAACTTTATCATATGCAATTGAGCCGTGCTGGACTGACAATGGCTCCGCTAGAGTCTACTTAAAAAGTGTCTAGAGGGCCGAAAGTTCGATCGATTTTCGGTAATTCATCTGAAATTGAACGGAGATTGGGATTTAAGAGGCGATCGTAATTTTGCCAATCATCCCCGCCTCTGTATGTCCGGCTACCGTACAGCGCAGGTTGTAGGTTCCCGATTTCATCGGCACAAACACCCATTCTGCCATAGCGCCCGGTTTAAGTTCCAATTCGTGAATCGCTCCTTTAATTTCCACTTTCCCAGCTTCAACTTTTTGAGTCCAACTCGCATCAGCAAAGCTTTTAGCAGTAAAATAATGTTTCTGCGAACTGGGATTTTTTAGAACTAATTTATAGCGCTTGCCCGATTCAAATTCTAGCAAATTGGGAAAGAATTTGAGTTCCCCAGCTTCGTTACCCAAACTAACAGTAATTTCGGTGACAGGTTGGCGAGACAAATCACCGGCAGCCCTAGCAATTGCCGCCGGCATCAAGATTGTGCTCAAACATAAAATTAGTCCCAAAATAACCTTGAAAGTTTTTTGTAACCCCTGGCTGCGGTAGAATTTACCTAATTGCAAACCGAGTAAATTGATCGTGGCTGTTCTGACCACTGTTAACTATTAACTGACAACTGACAACTGACAACTGACAACTGACTACTGACTAATGACAACTGACAACTGACAACTGACTACTGACTACTGACTAATGACTAATGACTACTGACTAATGACTTAATTCGATCGCCAAACTTCATCCCAAGGCCCGCCCCCAACTTCCAAACCCGATAAAGAACTTTGAGCCTCTAAGATAATTCTAGAACGCTGCTTGCCATTTTTTTCAACATTTCCCCCCAACAACTCTCGCAGTTGCAAGCGCAATTCGCCATGCGTCGTATCCCGGCAGCAAAAAGCCATGCCTTTTTCTGTCGGAGTTCGCACATAAGTACCAGGACTGTTTGTAGTGCCAATTAACTCAATTTCAAACTGACTGTTTCTAGCCTGCATTTTCCAGCTTCCCCAAGGTTCAATATTCCAACTAACTTGGGAATTCCAAGGCACAAATTCGTAAAATTTCCCTCGGTAATGCAGACCAATCATTGCTACCGATTCCATCCACCACAGCACGCCCCGCTTGCCGCCGCCAGCAGTTAAAGCTAAATCCTTTTCGCCTTGAAAACAATTGCAATTAACCCAAAACCACTTTTGCGGAAAAGCACCGCCCCAGTTTTTTTCGCTGTAAGCAGGAGCATCTTTAAATTCGTAGCGTTCGTCATTCCAATCGATCCAGCCCGTGGCTAAACCGTGAGCCATTAAAATTTGCCATCCCGGTTCAAATATGGGTAGAAAAGATACCATTCCCGCCGTAGATTTCTGGATTTCCTCAGAGTTTCCCCAGCCATAAATAGGTTTAATTTCGTACTGCCAAAAACAGTGGCTGCCGCTTCCTGGATCGTGCAAATAACCTTGATTCAGAGTAGCAGTAGCTTGATAGCCTTCTTCGACGCGGCTGTCGAATACTTGCGGATCTAAATATTGGGGTTTAATTTGTAAATCTGTTCTGCCCCAATGTCCGAAAGCCAAGCCTTCTCGGTGCGCCCAAAACTTATTTACATCGGGAAAGGTGCGGCACAAATAGCTATCTTTCGGGCCGAGAATTTGAGCTGCACCGCCACTGTAAGGTTGACCGCCTCTGGGGTCTTCGATGGAATACATGAATGCAAAGGATTGTCCGTGAATCGGTAATGTTATTCGGTAGTACCAGCCTTCAAAAAAGCGGCGGGAACTGCCGTCCCAGTGGTAGCCACTGTGGGGAGTTTCAATAGTTTTGAGTTTTGAGAGTGAATTTGACATAGAATTACCAATAGCAGAAAGAAGAGTCAGTAGTCAGTAGTCAGTAGTTATTAGTTATTAGCTAGCAGTCATTAGTCATTAGTCAGAAGGAAGAAGGAAGAAGGAAGAAGAAAAACCAGAAACTATGCCCAATTCCCTATTCCCAATAACTACTGACTAATGACTACTGACTGCTAGCTAATAACTAATCCCATTACCAATATGATAGGTTATTAATTATGTCTTTAGCACTTTGGCGATCGCCCTTAGCTCGCGCGCTCCACCGCAACCGCAGTCTTGCTTTTGCCCGCTACTTGCAACTAGCAACGGTTCGGGCTACCGGGCGACCGGCAAACCGCACTGTGGTGTTTCGAGGCTTTTTAGCAGATACTAATCAGTTAAAGTTTATTACAGATATTCGCAGTCAAAAGGCAGAGGAGATTAATCTCTATCCTTGGGGGGAAATTTGCTGGTATTTCCCCAAAACTCGCGAACAATTTCGGATTGCTGGAAAGCTAGTTTTGGTAGGGGCAGATAATCCAGAGGCCCAGTTGTGCTCATCGCGGTGCACAACTTGGCAGGAGCTTTCTGAGGCGGCTAGATCACAGTTTGCTTGGCCGCATCCGGGGGATGACAAAGCCGAGGCTAGTGCTTTTGATTCTGCTTCCCCAGATGCGATCGAGCCGCTACCTAATTTTTGCTTGCTGTTGTTGGAACCGGAAACGGTGGATTTGTTGGAGTTGCGGGGGGAACCGCAAAATCGATCGCTTTATCGGCGCGACGGGGAGGGAAATTGGTCTGTGCGATCGGTTAATCCTTGAAAAAGAAGTCATTAGTCAGTAGTCATTAGTCAGTAGTCATTAGTCAGTAGTCATTAGTTATTAGTCATCACTTAACAGTTAACATTCACCAATGCCCAATGCCCTGTTTGGCCAATGCCCTGTTTGGCCAATGCTCTGTTTGGCCAATGCCCTATTCAAATTTTAGATGCCGCTGCCGTCGAAAAATTCTTGAATTGCTTTATCTTTTAACTTGCAGCTAGGGGTTGTAACTAGCTGTGTTTTTTCGGCTAAGGCTACATTGCTGGCTTGGTTTAAAGCTTCTGATACTGAGTGGAAATTGTGGGAATTGGGATCAGAAGTTAAGGAGACAGATGCTTGAGGAAGCAAACTTTTTACTTGCTGTTCGAGGGATTCGATACGATCGAGCAAAGAGCGAATTACCACAGCTTCGGAATCCGGCAAACTGCCGTGTTCTAGGGGATTGACGCGCACTCCCGATCGATAGACGATGCGGCCGGGAATCCCTACCACTGTGCAGTCAGATGGTACGTCGCGGAGCACGACGGAACCGGCGCCGATGCGGACGTTATTGCCAATTTGCAGATTGCCGAGTACCTTGGCGCCGGCACCGAAAACTACGTTTTCGCCGACGGTAGGGTGACGTTTGCCACTTTCCTTGCCAGTACCGCCAAGGGTGACACCTTGGTAAATTAGGGCAAAATCGCCGATAATCGCTGTTTCGCCGATCACAACCCCCATACCGTGGTCGATGAATACGCTTTTGCCGATGGTTGCCCCTGGGTGGATTTCAATTCCGGTCAAAAAACGAGCCAGGTGGGAAATCAAGCGGGGGATGAAGGGAAGCCCCAACACATAAAGCCAGTGTGCGAAACGGTGCAGCACTAGGGCCTGAAGACCGGGGTAGCAAAACAAAACTTCCAGCCAGTTGCGAGCGGCAGGGTCGCGATCGAAAATTATACTGAAGTCAGCTATAAGAGTCTTTAGCACTTTCGGAGTTACCTATTTTGGTTAAACACGCCACTTTCGATTTTACATTTTACTGGATGGCGGAAGTGAGCGGTCGATCGGGAGATTGGGTAGTGGGAGATTAAGAGAGTGGGAGATTGGGGAAATTGGGGCATGGGGCATTGGGAATTGGGCATGGGGCATGGGCAATTGCTAATTCTTCCTACTAACTACTGACTACTGACTACTGACTACTGACTACTGACTACTGACTACTGACTACTGACTACTGACTATTCCTGTACTGAGATTGTATAGTTAGACTTGACTCCGGGTTCGAGAGTACCTACCCAAATCCTGTAAGACCCTGCTTGCCACTCAGAATCAAGTATGGCAGCATCTTTATTCTGACCTATATCGTCTCCGCAGCGCACCGCATTACCGGGGCCTTGTACGAGTAAGGTTGTGTCCTTGCCTCCGCTGTTGACTTGGAGTGTGAGTTTTGAAAATTTTTGCTGCAAGACTATGATGTGGTCGGGAGTTGGGGTGGCAAAACCCAAACATTTGTTTTTGTGGCGATCGGCGTTGGCTATGGCAGATAGAGAGTACGATCCGCCTGTGGAACCTCTCAAAACTGCTGTTGGGGCTGCAAAACCTCGCGATAAAGTTAAAGTGCCGAAATTGGCTGTTTCTGCTAAAACTGGTAGGGCGGCGATCGCCGCGATCGCACCCAAGAGCGCACCGTTTTTGAAATTGGCTCCCTGATTAAACAACATGGCAATACTCCAGGCGTCAGAACTTAAAATCACAACTCAGAATTTACCCATCGCAGCCCCTAGAATCCAAACTTGGGAGGAAGAATAATTTTTTTTAAATTAGTTCAAAACCTCCTCGCTTCTCTTCCTTATGTCTATCAGGACAATCCCTGTACGATCGCGCTCGCTTGTGCCACTCGGATTTCTGCCACAGGCGATCGACTCATGTCCGAAATTGTACGGTGCCACGATGATAAATTTGATACTGCTAGCGTTGCTGTTGGCGATCGGTTCCCTATTGACACAGGCCTTGGTATTGTTACCTATAGGTCTATCTGGCTGGCTTCACCTCCCTAATTGGCTGAGCCTGGCCTTGATTTTGCTGGCTATTTCTTGGTGCTTGGGGGATTAGTCAGCAGTCATGAGTTATTAGTGATTAGTCAAAAGTTAACGATCAATTATTCGGCTTCCCCCAATGGTCAAGGCCCGATTGGGCCCGGTTTGATGATGTATACTTCACAATTGACAATCAGAAACCTAAAATCTAGGATTTGACATCTACCTATAGAATGATGCAACGACAAGTTTATTCAATCTCAGCATTTCACTCTTCTGACAAAACCCTGGGGGAAACTCCTAAAAAACAGGATCGTCCGATACACCGGGCGCTCGTGTTCATGCTGGTGGCAACAGGTTTGCTGGGCCTGCACGCTAGTCGGCTGGTGGAATTGCAACTGATACAAGGGAAGCAACACCGGGAACGAGCCGAAAACAATCGGGTTCGCCTAGTGCCCATGCCTGCGAATCGCGGACACATTATCGATCGCAAAGGCAAGTTGCTAGCGGCAAACAATTTAGCTCGATCGGTATATTTGTGGCCGAAAGAACAAACGCCGGAACAGTGGAAAGCGACCGCAGAAAAGTTGAGTCCGCTGGTTAAAATCCCGGTCGAAGAAATTTTAAAAAAAATAAAAGAGGTCGATCCTCAATCCTATAGACCGGTGCGGCTCAAGCAAGCAATGCCGCCAGAGGTGTTTGTGCCACTAGCAGAAGAGGTGGGACAAATGCGGGGAGTGGAAGTGCGGCCAGAAGCGAACCGCTACTATCCCGAAGGCAGTTTGGCGGCTCACGTTATCGGATATATCGGCGAAGCTACCGCAGCAGACTTGGAAGCTCATCCCGAATATCCGATGGGGATGATTGTCGGTCAAATGGGCATAGAAGCGAGCTCTAACCAGAAGATTGCCGGAGTTTGGGGCGATCGGCTGATCGAGGTAAATTCCCAAAATCAAGAATTGCGGCTGATGGGAGAGACACCGCCCAAACCCGGTGAGGCGGTGCAGCTAACCATAGACTTGTCCATGCAAAAAGCAGCCGAAAAAGCCCTGGGGAACCGCCGGGGAGCCGTAGTGGCGTTGGATGTCAAAACCGGGGCGGTATTAGTTATGGCCAGCCACCCGACTTTTGACCCCAATCTGTTTACGCGAAAAATCACTAAGGATGAGTGGAAAACTCTTCAACAAGAGGAAAATCCATTTTTGAATCGGGCCACGCAAGGCTATCCCCCCGGCAGTACCTTTAAAATTGTGACTTCCGTCGCGGGCCTGGAGTCGGGCAAATTTTCGCCGGACTCAATTCTGGGTACTTCGTCTTACATTACTGTGGGGGGAATTGATTTTAACGAACACAGTGGCGGTTTCGGCGACATCGGCTTTCGGGATGCTTTGGCTTTCAGCAGCAATACATTTTTTTATCAAGTGGGGATTAGTACCGGGCCGGAGCCAATTTCTAAGTGGGGACACCGCCTGGGAATTGGCAAGGATACGGATTTGAATCTTTTGGGGCTAGGCGGTGGCGATTACGGTCAAATCCCGACGCCGGAGGAGAAGGAGAAACTTTATAAAGAACCTTGGTATGCGGGTGATACGGTAACGATGTCGATCGGGCAGGGGTTGGTGTTGATGACTCCTTTGGAGGGGGCGGTGATGGTGAGTTCGATCGCTAATGGGGGTTATCGCGTGAAGCCTCATCTTTTGACTTCTATGACCGGCACAGCGGAGACTCAACGGGTACATACGGGGATGAAACCTTCAACAGTTCAGGTGATTAAGGAAGGACTGATCGCGGTAGTTGCCGAGGGTACTGGACAGGGATTGAATGACGGTTCGATTCCGCTGACAGCGGGCAAAACAGGGACTTCGGAGGTCATCGGACAGGAGGATCACTCTTTGTATGTGGCCTTCGGGCCTGCCCAGAAGCCGGAAATTGCGATCGCCGTGGTTGTGGAAAATGGCGGTTATGGTTCAGTTGCAGCAGCCCCGATCGCCAAAGAGGTATTTCAAGCTTATTTTGGGCCACAGAAAAAGGTGAAGCAGCCAGTAGTTATTAGTCCTTAGTTATGGGGAATTGGGCATTGGGCATTGGGAATTGGGCATAGTTTCTTCCTTCTTCCTTCTTCCTTCTTCCTTCTTCCTTCTTCCTTCTTCCTTCTTCCTTCTTCCTTCTTCCTTCTTCC
>NZ_JAUBTT010000011.1:87769-119119 GCF_036705125.1 Microcoleus sp. B7-D4 | reverse complement strand
AGGAAAGAGGAAGAAGGAAGGAGCCAGAAGAAGGAAGGAGCCAGAAGAAGTATTTTTACAAATATGAGATGCTCCCTATAGCAGGTTTGGGTTGAATGAGGCGTAGCCCTGGTAATTGGTAATTACCAATTGGTAATTACCAATTGGCAAACAGGTTGGTGGTCACTAATTTAGCAAATAAACTTGCGATAGAAATTACCATATAACTTGCTATTTGGCAAGGCAAGAATTAACATATATAATACAGATAACATGATTTTTGAAAGGACATAGTTATGGCTTTAACGGTTAACAATCTCATCGCCGATTCGACAGGATTTCCTGTATTTGCTGGCGGCGGCCCACGTCTTTTGGGATTCGCTACAGCAGATGATATCGACGTAGGATCAGGAAACTTGTTCTCTTTCCCCTGGGGAGTTTGGGGACTCGGCGGCAACGATACCATAGCAGGTTCCTTCGATTCCAACGAAAGATTGTTGGGAAATGACGGCAATGATGTTATCGCAGGTAACGGCGGGAACGACATCCTTTACGGTGGCAAAGATGCCGATATAGTGGACGGAAATGAAGGCAACGACGTAGTTAGGGGCGATGCCGGAAACGACGTTATTTTTGGAGGATTTGGCAACGATATCCTGCGGGGAGGGCAAGGAGACGACGATTTAGAGGGCAATGAGGGCGACGATTTCATCGCGGGCGATCGGGGAGTTGACGTGCTCACGGGAGGCCTCGGTGGTGACATATTCGTCCTCAGAAGCAACGATGAAGCATTTGGTATAGATGGAGCAGATGTCGTTACCGATTTTAACTTTGACGAGGGCGATCGTATTGGTTTGACGGACGGTTTAACAGAACTAGACCTTTTCTTTGAAGACGACAATTTGATTGCTTACGATAACGACGGAATTATCAACGACATGGTGATTAGCAACCAAAGAGACGGACGGATTTTGGGGGTAATTTTAAATGTGGATAACTTTGAACTTGTCGGGGCATTTGAACAGGCAAGTCCGTTTGCTTTGGCAGTTAACGGTTCTCAATTCCAGTTTTTGACTTAATTATTTGTAGGGAATTAGACGGGCAAAATCCCCCCTAACCCCCCTTAACAAGGGGGGAACAAGAGCGCTCGAAGTCCCCAATTTCTCCCTTTATATATTTTTATGCTAATCTAAAAGTAGAAATTCAAACTCGGGGAAAGTATATATGACCATTGCCACTCACCCCAAATTAACTGCACTCCCGGAACAGCGGTTGATTTTGCCGCTATCGATGACTTGGGAACAGTTCAAAGCTTTGGATTCCTTGCTAGAGTACACTCGCAGTGTTCGCTTGTCTTACCTCGACGGATATGTGGAAATTATGACACTTTCGCCGGAACATGAAACCATTAAATGCCTGCTGGCAGGAATGTTAATGACCTTTTTCGTAGAAAAAGATATTAGTTTTAGACCGACGGGTAGCGCTACACTCCAAGGGGAAGCAAAAGGCAGCAGCAAGGAACCAGATTTATCTTACTACTTTGGCGAAGACAGACGGCAGCGAGAAACACCCGATTTGGCGATCGAAATTGTTTTTACTAGCGGAACTATTAATAAACTGGAATACTACCGCAGATTTAACGTAGCAGAAGTTTGGTTTTGGGAAGACGGAGTATTTTCGATTTACCAACTGAACTCGGAGGATTACGATCGCGTTTCTCGGAGTATGCTGTTGCCGGATTTGGATCTAGAATTGCTGGGGAGATGCCTGCAAATGTCTGAAGAAAAAGAAGCTTTGAAAGTGTTTCGGGATGCAGTTCGAGTTGGTTAACCTAGAAGATATACAAATAAATTATGGCCTAGGAATGCCGGCAATGGCCGGAATATACGAAATGTACGAAATGTCATAAAAATCGCAATCATCTGAAAACATCGAGCGTTTCTGGTTTTCATAAATTTTATTTTAATCTATACTATTCGGAGTATAAAAATTTTTACTCTTCAGCAATCACCTATGAATAGGGATTATTCGCGCTTTGATTCCCTCACCAGCATCCTAGCAGGAACAGTAACGGTAGCAGGAATAGTTGTTTTTGCACCAGCACCAGTCTCTGCAAAAACTCCCCAAGAAATTGCTCAATTAGCGATTTCTGCCACAGTTCAAATTAATGGCAAAACAACGGGTAGCGGGACTGGATTTATCATTGCCAAACAAGGCACGACTTACACTGTACTGACAGCTAATCATGTTGTTGCCGATCGGGATACCTATACGATTCGCACTAATACGAACAAAGACTATCAAGTAACCCGTAGTATACTATTGCAGAAAGACCAGAATGCTCCTGATTTAGCAGTCGTAACCTTTGACAGTACACAATCTTATCCTGTTGTAACTTTAGGCGATTCCGAACAAGCGGTAATCGGTACAGAAATTTTTGTTTCGGGCTATCCAGGTAATCAGCGGGGCAATCAGTTCGGAACTAAACGCGATTATGTTTTTGTAAAAGGTAATGTTATCAGTCGTCTCCGACCTGATTATCCAAGCGGTTATACTTTACGTTACGACGCTATAACAAAAGGAGGAATGAGCGGAGGACCTGTATTTGATGGAGAAGGGCGCGTAGTTGGAGTTCACGCGGCTGGTGATATAGACTTTGTAACAGATGGCGAAGGAAAAAAAGTTATAACACAAGTCACCACCAAGACCGGGTTTAATGTAGCGGTTCCCATTAATATCTTTCTGGCTAAATTATCGGAGGCGGGCTTAAATCGATCGGCACTTTTAATTAATACCTCTCCAACAGCTACTGCACCTCTCAAACTGAACAATCCGCAAGATGCTAAAACTTATTACGTTCGCGGTTTAACTCGGTTTGATAAGGGAGATTTGTCAGGGGCTGTTGCCGATTTTAACCAAGCAATTCAAACTCAATCTGATTACGCGGAAGCTTATTTCTATCGAGCCCTCGCTTATTCCGATTTGAGACAAATGCCCAAGAGTATCGCTGATTATAGCAAGGCGATCGCCCTAAATGCCGGTTATGTTGACGCTTACTACAATCGGGGGCTGGTTTTGTCAGCAATGGGAGACAAACCGGGGGCGATCGCAGATTATACTCAAGTCATCCGCTTGGATAGAAACTTTGCAGCGGCTTACAACAACCGAGGATTAGCACTTTCGGACTTGGGCGATCAAAAAGGGGCGATCGACGATTTCAATCAAGCGCTGCAAATTAATCCGGGTCGCGCCAACACTTATTTTAACAGAGGATTAGCGCTGTTTCGCATCAATAACGATCGCTCTGCATTAGCTGATTACACTCAAGCAATTCAACTCAATCCCAATTATGCAAAGGCTTTTGCTAACCGAGGAATTACGTTGGTGAGAATGGGAGATAGACAAGGGGCGATCGCAGATTTGCAGCAAGCGGCTCGTTTATTTAGGGCTCAAGGAATGAATGCAGATGCTCAAAAAGCATTAGATTTGATTGGGCAATTGCAAAGACAATAAACGTTATGATATAATCGACGATCGGATTGCAATTAATCCTGTAGGGGCGGGTTTACCAACAATATTTGACACAAACAAACAGGTAAAATAAACCCGCCCCGCCCCATCCATAAGGTAGGGGCGGGTTCACCAACAATATTTGACAGAAACAAACAGGCAAAATAAACCCGCCCCGGCCCTATTCGTGGGTGGGGGCGGGTTTATAAATACCTTGGATGTGAATTAGAAATCTTGGCGAACCCGCCCCTACAGGATTTTCGTAATGCTGATTTCTCCCTAAAACCTCACCGTCACCAAAATCACCCGCCGAGGCTGATCTTCCGCTTCAATAATATACTCAACCCGCCCAAAACCTCTCGGCCCCGGTTCAACTAAATCATAGCGAGATGTCACCGTACCAGCGGCTGTATCGTATTGAGCAAAAACAGCACCGGGATTCCTCCCAGCAGACGCATCAGCATCCCCTCCCCAAGAGCCCCAATCATCCAATCGCGATCGAGTTGGCAAGATAGAAGCAGCGATTTCTGGCGGTGTTAATCTTTGATCCGCTAAGACTCTTTGGGCGTTATCAATCGCGCACATTGTCGGTCCAGAAATTTTGGCATCGCTATATTGATCATTAACCTTTTCCACGAAGCCAAAGCCAACATTAGGGCCGAACTTATCCTGTCTTTGCCTACCCCACAAACGACTGATAGTTCTATTGCCCTGAATACCTTCCCCGGTCAAAGCTAATTCGGTTCTTTTGCTAGTAAAATTTCGAGCCACAAATTCTTGGTCGGCGGTGCGAATAGCGTTGGCGGCCGCTGGTTCTATTTTAGTGCTAACATTAGTATTGCCTTGTAAAATTGGTGAGAGAACGCCGGGGATGGGCTGTGCTCCACAATATTTTTGAATACCGTTAAAAACGCGATCGGCTGATAAGGCACTAATCGGAAATTCTAGGGAATAAGCTTCGGCAGGTTTGGGGAAGAAGATGCCCGATGTTGCGGAAGCAGTAAAAGAAGCGCCACCCCAGATCATGATACGATTAAATTGACGGCGACTAATACTCATGATTTATCTTCTCCCTGGAGAGGTTGCCCCTGGTACAACTTGAAATTTAATGAAGTTATAACCATCTAAGATACTACTAAAAGGTCCACTACTCACACTAAGGCAATCTGTCGCAGCAGCACAATCTACGTCTATTGATAAACTTTTTCCATTACTGACATCCACTAACATTGTATGTACTTTACCTTTTTCTCCTGTGCGGGAAGCGACGTGATTTCCGTCTACATAAACATCTACTTTTATTGGGGCTTTCCTTTCCTTATCAGGAATTGCAAATTGTAATTCGAGAGAGGCACGACCACCGGGAAGCTTGCAGGTTAAACTGGTACCGGGAAAAATCCGCAACATACTGGTGTATATTTCTCTACTTACCACAATATCCTCGAACATTGATCGCTGCAAACCTTTAACTTGGCATTTTAGGTCAGTCCAAGGAATGGGCCGCTGGGCCTGTGCCACTTGTGCGCCAACTGTCGCTAAAGTAAAAGACAACACCCCAGCCGAGAGCAAACCGCTGAGCCACCGCACTCGCTTCATAAAAATATCCTGCTAATACCTTAACCAATTAATATAAAGGATGAGCTGTGTAGGAAAAGTCCTGACTTTAGATAGATGACAAAATCAAAAATGTCACAATTGTACGAAATGTCAGGTATAATGAAGGGCGTAAACTCCAGCTTCTCCCTAATCTATGGATATTGCCGAAGTTTTGACACTGGCAGATGAGCTAATTTTTGCTAAGACGGGAAAGCATTTAGATTACGTGCAAGAAGCTATCCTGCGGGGAACATTAGAAGACGCAACTTACACGCAAATTGCTCAAGAAGTTTACTCAAGTCCAAGTCATGTCAGAAATGTCGGCTCTGACCTTTGGAAAACACTTTCTAAAGGATTGAAAAAAAATATTACTAAAAACAATTTTAGGACTGTATTAGAAAAGGCAAGTTTTTATAATTATCAATTAGCTATTGTTGAAAATGTAATAGGCGAGAATATAACAGTTAATCATAACGTTAACATTTGTCATGAAAAAGCCCGATCGCCCAAAACACCTCAAAACCCCCAACCAACAGCAAAACAGCCCCGCATCGACTTAGACGACGCACCAGAGATCTCGACATTTTTCGATCGCACATCCGAACTTTCCACCCTCAAACAATGGATTTTGGAAAACCGCACCCGTCTCATCAGCATCTTAGGATTAAGCGGAAGCGGCAAAAGTGCGATCGCCCTGCAACTAATCCAACACATTGAATATGAATTTGACTGTATAATCTGGCGAAGCCTCCGCGACGCGCCACCCCTCCAAACACTCCAAACCGACTTAATTCAATTCTGTAGGGGCGGTGCCCCCGTGCCCGCCCCCGAAGAAAGGGCGATCGCCGCCCCCGAAGAAAGGGCAACCACGGGGGGATTGCCCCTACAATATTTGCGATCGCACCGCTGTCTGATCGTGCTCGATGATGTGCAAACAATTTTCAGCAGCCAACAACTAGCAGGAAACTACAAACCAGGCTATGAAAATTATGGCACTTTCTTCAAACAAATAGCAGAATCATGTCACAACAGTTGCATAGTTTTGATTAGTTGGGAAAAACCCAGAGAAATTGCAGCATTAGAAAGCCACCCGAAAAATTGTCAAACCTTGCAACTCAATGGTTTAGGCGAAGCAGCGCGAGAAATATTCACAGAAAAAGGTTTACTTGAATCGGAAAACTGGTCAAAATTGATAGACATTTACCGAGGAAATCCCTTGTGGTTGAATACAGTAGCTGCTGCTATTCAAGACTTGTTTAGCGGCAATATTTCTGAATTTTTATCCTATGATAGCCTAGTTTTAGGAGACTTAGAATATTTATTGCACCAACATTCTCAGCGTTTGTCAGACTCCGAAAAACAAGTAATGTCCTGGTTGGCAAATCAAATCAAAGCAGTCGAAATCTCCAAAAAGCCAGCCCTTCTGGAATTATCCCCTTCAGAATTCCTCAAAGCCGTCGAATCCTTGAGACGGAGGTTATTAATCGAAAAAGTCCAAAAGGGCGATCGCACCCTCTTCCAACTCCAACCGGCGATCGCAGAATACATAAAAACCAACATGATCTTATAGCAGTTTTAAGAACAGGCAAGATGCCTGTTCCACAATAGATGAATTTTAGGGCAGCAGTTTTAGGAACAGGCAAGATGCCTGTTCCACAATAGATGAATTTTGTGGCAGCAGTTTTAGGAACAGGCAAGATGCCTGTTCCACAATAGATGAATTTTGTGGCAGTAGTTTTAGGAACAGGCAAGATGCCTGTTCCACAACACATGAATAATTTGCTTGTGGGGAGTAGGGGTTGGGCTTCTAGCCCGCCCTGAAAGGATTATTCAAAAATTAGCAAAACATTAATCCAAACATCCCCATTTAGCCTTAAAATTAAAAAGACTGACTAGCCAACAATGCCCTATGTTTGAAGCCCTTGCCGATCGACTCGAATCCACCTGGAAAAAACTGCGCGGACAAAATAAAATCTCCGAGTCCAACATCCAAGACGCGCTCAAAGAAGTCCGCCGCGCCCTCCTGGAAGCCGATGTCAACCTCCAAGTCGTCAAAAACTTCATCGGAGAGGTAGCGGCAAAAGCACAAGGCGCAGAAGTCGTTTCAGGCGTCCGTCCCGACCAACAATTCATCAAAATCGTCCACGACGAACTCGTGCGCGTTATGGGGGAAACCAACGTACCCCTCGCCACCGCCGAATCCGGGCCCACAGTGATCCTGATGGCAGGTTTGCAAGGAACCGGGAAAACCACAGCTACCGCCAAACTAGCGCTGCACCTCCGCAAACAAAATCGTACCGCACTGCTAGTCGCAACCGACATTTATCGACCAGCCGCGATCGACCAATTGCTGACACTCGGCAAACAAATCGACGTACCCGTATTTGAATTAGGCAAAGACATTGACCCCGTAGAAATTGCCCGCCAAGGCATCGAACACGGTAAACAAATTGGCATTGATACCATCATCGTCGATACAGCAGGCCGCCTGCAAATCGACCAAGATATGATGGCAGAATTGGGCCGCATCAAACAAACAGTGCAACCCCACGAAACGCTGTTAGTTGTTGATGCCATGACCGGCCAAGAAGCAGCAAATTTAACCCGCACCTTTCACGAACAAATCGGCATTACCGGCGCAATCTTAACCAAATTAGACGGCGACAGTCGCGGCGGTGCAGCCTTATCCGTGCGGCAAATATCCGGCGCGCCGATTAAATTTGTCGGCGTCGGCGAAAAAGTGGAAGCATTGCAACCATTTTATCCCGATCGCATGGCATCGAGAATACTCGGCATGGGCGATGTCTTGACGCTAGTAGAAAAAGCGCAAGAAGAATTCGACATCGCCGATGCCGAGAAAATGCAAGAGAAAATGCTCACGGCAAAGTTTGACTTTACCGACTTTCTCAAACAAACCAGACTGTTAAAAAATATGGGTTCCCTCGGCGGCATCATGAAAATGATTCCGGGGATGAACAAACTCTCAGACGAACAAATGCGGCAGGGAGAAGTGCAGCTAAAACGCACCGAAGCCATGATTAATTCGATGACAGTTGAAGAACGCCGCAACCCCGAACTTTTAGCAAGTTCTCCCTCCCGCCGCCGCCGCATCGGCAAAGGCGCAGGCTACGCTGAAAACGACGTAACTAAGCTGGTGAGCGATTTCCAGAAAATGCGTACTATGATGCAGCAAATGAGTCAAGGCAACTTTACAGGAATGGGAGGATTGCCCGGAATGCCCGGAATGCCCGGAATGGGTGGCCCCGGAATGCAGCCCGGTTCCCGTGGCTATATGGGTGCCCAGCAGAAGAAGAAAAAGAAAAAAGATAAGCCTAAAAAAGGTTTCGGACAGTTGTAGAAAGCGTCAAACATATTGCACTATTGTCAAAAAATTGTAGGGGCGGGTTCACAGATCATAATTGCCTAAAACACACAATCTCGTAAACCCGCCCCACCCCATGCAAGAGTCCTTTAACTTTTTTTTGTTGCCGAGTTCAATCTAAAAAAAACTGGAATTGAATATGGTACAAATATTTACTGAACCAGAAACCATCTCTATAGAATTGCCAAACGCGATCGGGATTGTTGTCAGTAGCGAGCAATTCGAGGCCCTAGCATTGGCAAATCCCGACTTGAGATTAGAGAGAACAGCAGAAGGAGAATTAATAGTGAATCCACCCACAGGAGGAGAATCAGGAAGCCGCAACCTCAGTATCAGCGGGCAAGTTGATCGCTGGTGCGAAGCACACGAAGATTTAGGAGAAGGCTTTGACTCTTCTACCGGATTCATCCTCCCCAATGGTGCTCGCCGTTCTCCCGACGCTTCCTGGGTGAGTAGAACTCGCTGGGAAGCACTAACTCCAAAACAGCGCCAAGGCTTTGTTCCTCTGTGTCCAGACTTTGTAGTAGAATTGCGCTCGGCATCCGATAGTCTCTCCACCCTCCAAACCAAGATGCGAGAATATATTGACAATGGTGCGAGATTGGGCTGGTTAATTGACCCGCAAAACCAACGGGTAGAGATTTACAGACAACAGACAGAAGTAGAAATATTAATTAATCCAACCGAGTTATCCGGGGAAGATGTATTGCCAGGATTTGTGTTGAATTTAAGGCGAGTGTGGCGTTAGAGAGCTTTTGATGCCAAATCCGCCCAATCCCAGATTCCGCACCCCCCAACGGGCAGCATACACTGCAAGAGTGCGACTCGAAGTCGATCGTCCGAGACAATAGTGAATCAAAATATCGGAAATTCTGTGTTACTGAGCATGAACCCGTTAGGAATTCCTAAAAATTAACGTTCGGGCATGAGGTAAATTTTATAAGAAATACCCTGAAAACCCTGCGACTTTAGTCCAGGGATGAAAGGGCGAGGGAGACTTTAGTCTCCCAGTTAGATATTTCTAAATATAGTACAATTAATCAAAGGAGGTTGAAATTAATGTATGCAGTGCAAAAAGATGTTTGGCATTTAAAGGGACTTGACAAAACCATTGTCGAGCAAATCTTAAGATGGTCAAACAATCTGTTTAATGTCGGCACTTACGAAAGTCGGCAACGGTACTTCAAAGACCAAGGCGCAATTAAATACCCAGACCTGTACAAAATTGCCAAACCCAACGAGAATTACGGTTTACTTTACTCGCAAGTGGCTCAACAATCCCTCAAATCTGTTGCTGAATCCTTTAGCTCTTTCCGAGCCTTAGAAAGGTTAGCCAAGAAAGGAGAACTTAATCAAAAACCGAGATTGCCCAAGTACAGAACCAAGGGAGCAATGTACCAAGTTTCATACCCTGGGCAAGCCTTGAAAGTAGTCGGTAATCGGGTGAGATTACCTCTGGGAACTAAAGGGAAAGAACACTTTGGGACAGATGCTCTCTGGGTGACTTTACCGGAACGCTTGAAAGATTGCCAGATTAAAGAACTTCGACTAATCCCTAGAAATGGCAAGGTTTGGGTCGAATTTGTACACGAAAGTCTAACCAAACAAGCCCCTAGCTGTAGCTTGGAAGTAACGGGAATTGTAGGTATTGATCATGGCATCAATAACTGGTTAACTTGCACTTCTAGTAATGGCAAGCCATTTATTATTGATGGTCACAAATTGAAGTCTTGGAACCAATGGTTTAACAAGGAAAAAGCACGGGTACAATCAGTACATGATCAATGTAAGCTACCTAAAGGTTTTTCATCTCATAGACTGCAACAGTTGTCAGAAATTCGCGCCAGAAGGATGAGAGATGCCGTCAATAAAGCAGTTAGAACCATCATAGATTATTGTGAAGATCACCAAATTAACGTCCTAGTCTTTGGTTGGAATAAAGGACAGAAACAAGAAGTCAATATGGGAGGTAAGACTAACCAGAACTTTGTCCAAATACCGACAGCTAAAGTTAAAGATAGGCTCATGCAAGAGTGTGACTTAAGGGGTTGGCGATTTGTAGAGCAAGACGAATCCTACACATCAAAAGCCAGCTTTTTAGATCGAGATTTGTTGCCCGTGAAAGTTGGTGAAAAACCCGACAATTGGCAACCATCAGGCAAAAGAATTAAACGAGGTCTTTACCGTTATAGCACTGGGTTGTTAATCAATGCAGATGTTAATGGCGCGGCAAATATCATCCGAAAATCAAAAGTAGCCATAGACTCAATTTCAATTATTGAGCGAGTGGGTAGGGGGTTGCTGACTAACCCTTTAAGAATCAAACTTTGGGCGGATTCATCCCCCAAAGTTTCTCCTTAAGAATCCCCGTGTCTTTAGACCGGGGAGTGTCAACGAGGCAAACTAGATGTCAGGCCAGCTTGCTAGCCCTACTTTTAAGCCTAATAATTCGGTTGCCTTTTCGCTGTCTACAGGCCTAGAAAATAAATATCCTTGCCCCAACTCACACCCCAACTCTCGCAGTTTCTGTAGCTGTGTTGGCGTTTCTATGCCTTCTGCCACAATATCCATACCTCGGCTGCGAGCCAGCGTCACAATTGTCTGGATAATTTCTACGCCACTGTTGTCTGATCCAATGCGGCTAACAAAAGAGCGGTCAATCTTTAAGGTATCAATGGGAAACTCGTGTAAGCGGCTTAAAGAAGAGTAGCCCGTGCCAAAGTCATCGATACACAACATAAGGCCTAGAGCTTTTAGCTGCTTCAACATCTTTTCTTCCCTGGATACTGTTTCCAAAATGCAGCTTTCAGTAATCTCTAGTTTGAGACTGTAGCTGGGAAAGCCAGTCTGCTGCAAAATCTCCTCAATTCGATTCAGTAGGTTTGCTTGCTTTAGCTGCACTGGGGAAAGATTGACATTAATCGCCAAGGGAGGTGTGTGGGGAAACTGTTGCTGCCAAATACTGATCTGGTGACAAGCTTCCTGCAAAACAAACCACCCCAGTTCATTGATCAAACCAGTTTCTTCAGCCACAGGGATAAACTCAGCAGGCGGGTAGATTCTGCCAGATGGGTGATGCCAGCGCACCAAAGCTTCAAAGCCACTCAGTTGCCCCGTAGAAAGCGAGACAATTGGCTGGTAGTGAACGCAAAATTCTTGTAGCGCGATCGCCCTTCTCAAATCATTCTCCAACTGCAACCGCGTCATCGCAACAGTTTGCATCGCTGGATCGAAAACTTCGTAACGCCCTCTGCCTTGAGCTTTAGCATAATACATTGCGATATCCGCATCTCTGAGCACGTCTTCTGGGCGATCGTAACCCATTGTGCTAACGATAATGCCAATGCTGATCTCGGTAAATACTTCATAATCATTCAAATTAAACGGCTGCCTTAATTGATTTTGGATGCGTTCAGCCACCCTGTTTGGTTCATCAATATCTTTAATATCTTCCAGCAATATCACAAATTCATCTCCTCCAAACCGCGCAACTGCATCTGTATGGCGTAAACAAACTTGCAGTTGACGAGCAACGCTTTTTAGTAATTGATCCCCAACCAAATGTCCGAGGCTATCATTCACTACTTTAAAGCGATCTAGGTCAATAAATAGCACCGCATATAGATAATCTTCACGTCTGTACGACAAGTTGATCGCCTGTTGCAGCCGATTCATAAACCAAGCGCGGTTAGGCAACTCCGTTAGCGCGTCGTGAAAAGCATCATGTCCTAATTTTTTTTCCCTTTCCAACAACTGAACTTGAGCCTGTTCAAGCTCGTTGTAGGCTTGTCTAAGTTCAGCCGTTTGAGAAGCCACCCGTTCCTCTAACTCAGAAGTGAGTTTCTGCAAGGCCGCTTCCGCCTCTTTTCGCGCTTCAATTTCCTCTTTGAGAAGCACATTTTGCTCTTCCAGCGTCTTGGTCAAATTTCGCAGTCTCAGATGTAGTTGCACGCGGGCTAGGACTTCCTCTTGCTGAAAGGGTTTGGTGATATAATCTACTGCTCCCATTGACAGACCTTTAACCTTATCCACGCGATCCGTAAGAGATGTCATAAAAATCACAGGGATATCTTTCGTTGCCACCGATGCTTTTAAGCGGTGGCAGGTTTCAAACCCATCTATCCCCGGCATCATCACATCTAACAATATGATATTTGGCGAAACTTCTTGTAACTTCTCAATAGCACTTTCCCCATCCTTAGCTACTAAAACCTTGAAGCCTGACTCCTTCAAAAAATCGAACAGAAGTTTTAGGTTATTCGGGTTGTCGTCAACAATTAAAATTACATTGTCTTTTTGGTTGAGCATTTTATTCCCCCAAATGTTTTCTTACAAAAGCTAGTAGTTCTTTTTCTTCAAAATTCTTGGCAAATTGCAAGATTTTATTAGCAAAGGGTAGATAGTTGCCGTCTATCTGCTTAAGTCTATTGGCTTCCTGCTCAACCACTTCAATATCGCCGATCCGAGCTGCATTAAACAGCGCTACCAGCTCTGCTGATGGCGGTATCACAAGCTCACCACTCTGAACGTTTAATAAATCAGTGAAACCTTCCGGCTGTGCGATCGCCAAATCCGCAGGTTGGTCGTAAATCCATTCTATTTGTAAGTAGTTTTTTAATACTTCGAGCAATTCTTCTACTTGGATAGGCTTTGACAGGAACTCGTTACAACCTGCTTCTTGGCTATTTTGCCGATCGAATTCAAACACGCTGGCGCTGGATGCTATCAATATTACATCCTTAAACTCTGATGACTTTCGGAAGCGCCGCGACATTTCAAATCCATCCATTACTGGCATCACTAAGTCTGTGATAATCATATCAGGTTGAAAATCAATGGCTTTATTTAAACCCTCTTGTCCATTACAAGCTTCCATGATTTTAAAACCTAGTGGTTCTAAAAAGCTTCTAATAAAACCTCTATTTTCTAATCGATCGTCTACTAACAAAATTTTATTTTTATTGCCTTTAAAACCTGTTAAATTAATTGAAGTATTTACCGAAGGTTGAGTAATAAATTCCGCTGATTGAGTCAACTCTAAATCAAAGGAAAAAATGCTGCCTTGACCGAGTATACTTTCGACTTTTATTTCGCCTCCCATCAGTTGAACAATTTTCTGTGCGATCGCTAATCCCAACCCAGTGCCTTCTGCCTTCCGCTGGCTATTTCCGACTTGTTCAAACGGTAAAAATATTTTTTCTAACTGTTCAGGTGCCATTCCAATCCCCGTATCTTGGATATGGAAACGAATTTTAGTAAGTTGTGATTGCTCAGAGTCTTCCCCCGTAGCTATTACGCCTACCTTAAAAATAACACCTCCTTTTTCTGTAAATTTAATAGCATTGCCCAAAAGGTTAATCAAAACTTGGCGCAGTCGTTTTTCATCAGCCTTTACAGCGTTAGGAAGTTGATTTAATACTTGATAACTAAAGGTAATTTCTTTTTGTTCAGCTCGGATGCGGCACATTTCCACAACCCCGATCAAAAAGGAAGAAAAATTAAAACTTGAGCTGTCAAGTTCCATTTTACTGGCTTCAATTTTAGAAATGTCTAAAATATCGTTAATCAGCGTGAGTAAGTGCGAACCACACTGGTGAATAATGTGGATAGCATCTTTTTGTTTAGGAGTGGTAGTTTGATCGCGCTCCATAATTTGAGAGTATCCTAGAATTCCGTTCAGGGGTGTGCGAAGTTCATGGCTCATGTTGGCGAGGAATTCGCTCTTGGCATGGTTAGCAGTATCAGCGGCCATTTTTGCCTCTTTTAGCTCACTTGTTCGTTCTTCTACTCGATTTTCTAGCTCTGAGTTTGTCTTTTCTAAAGCAGCAAAAGACTCGCGCAATTGCTGTGCCATTTGGTTAAAAGATTGAGCGAGAACTCCCAGTTCATTTATCCCATTTACGTCTACTTTTTGGTTTAATTGACCGCTAGCGATCGCTCTACTCGCTTTACTCAAAAGAAAAATAGGATGGGTAATCCAGCGGGAGGCGAAGATTCCTAACAACGTCGCTAGCACTAACGCTAAAACGCAGAGTAGGATAGTGCTACGGGTATTGGCATTGATTTCCTCCATAAAGTCGGCTTCTGGAACGACTACAACAATCAGCCAATCAAGACCTCTACCATCTTGGAATGGGGATACTTGCACGAATTCCCGCTGACCATTTAGCATGAATTCTAGTTGCTGGTTGCTATCTATTTCGGTAAAGTTACCAAAGCGTTCTATTAAATGTTGCGCTGTACCCTTGATCAAAGGTACGCTGCTCTCAATCGCTTTTAATCGTTGCGTTTTTTGGCGATTTTTGCTTTTGATAAATGGCTTCTCGGCGGTGGAAGAAGCCACTAGCAAGCCAGAGCGTTCGATGATGAAAGTCTTGCCCGATTTACCAATTTTTAAAGTTTGGAGAAAGTCGCCGATTTTTGAGAGAAATAGATCGGTACTTACAACACCTATAAAAATGCCATTTTTATCGTAAGCAGGTTGGCTAGCGGAGATGCCTAGGCTAGGTTGAATATAATATTGATAAATTTTATTCCATTGGGGTTTGCCGGCAACTTTTGCAGCTTTATACCAGGGTCGAATGCGGGGATCGTAGTCGGGGTGGGTTTCCTTAAACTGAGTCGGGTTGCCCTCTCTATCTACCTTGACGATCGTATTGAGAAAATTAGTAGATCGATCGGTTATTTCAATAACCACACTGCCATCATCCTTATATCCAGCACCCGCGTATTCTTTTTTTTCCCCTCCAAAACTGATGTAACTAACAGTGGAAAATTGCTTGAGCTGCCAGTAGAAGTAGCTTCTCATAGAACTCATATTGTCTGGATTCCATAATCCAAAGCGGCGAATGGCATCGACGCTGATGGCATTGACCAAATGGGGCGTTTCCAAGTAAGTGTTTAATTGTTGATTGATGCGGGCGACTACCTCCGTTCGTAATTGGGTAGTAACGTTGTTGACGGCAGTTTTGCCGTTGCGTAGCGAGAGCCAACCTGTCAGTCCCACAGCGGCGAAGATTTGCAGGACGAATGGTACGACTAAGACGAGGCGCAGCGGGATTTTTTGAGGGCTTTTTGCAAGTTCATTCTCACTTGCGATTAGTGTCATGGCGGAGTCATTTTAATATTTGGATTGTATCAATAACAACAGTCGCTCACCCTTGGTCATTTAAAGTCAGCTCTAGGGAAATTATTGATTCCGTCTCTCTTGAACGCCAATTGGTTTAATGATATCTTATTGTTGAATAACCCGACTGAAATGAGCGGCTAATACTGATACAGTTTGCAAATTTATGAAAAAAAACCGATCCCCCATTTGAGACGAAATCTCCATAAATGTCAAATGCTATATTTTGCTTGGGGTTGCAGTGTAAGCCTACCTCCAGATTTCATGGATATTGAGTACACCTTCATTGACTTGTAGGTCTTGACCTCAATACTAATTGATCTAAGCATACAATTATAGTCAGGAGTTACGAACTATAGGTCTGAAACCCAGCTTCCCCGTGCTGCCCTAAAAAAGGGGGAACTTGAAAGCCCTCTTGGAAAAAGGGTTTGGGGGTTCTATGCGTAACTCTTAAGCTTACTCTATTCAATCTTAATTGAATGTGCGTTCATCAGCGCTCATCTGCCAACATCTGCGATCGCAATCCCATCTACTGTCCCAAAGTTCCCTTGTACTCATCCGGTACAAATTCCGTAACCACTTGGCCACCGCCACCGTCGCCTTTGACAATCACAGTTTGATTTTTAAGCTCTCCCGCCGCCCTCGGCCCAGTCAAATTAAACACCGGATTTAACTGCCGATATACCACATTTCCTTCTGCATCAAAAGTCTGGTTAGTTAAATACCACGTTACGCGATCGGTATTTAATTGAGCTTGACGTTTTTCCCCAATTCCTACCACATTTCCCGTCAAATAAAAAACTTTTTTCTCTAAATCTCCCCGCCCCGTATCCCCAGTCATCGTCACCTTTTCCACACGGTGAAAAACCTTCACAGGCCCGGGCGATATCACAGATTGCGCCGGAAAATTCCAACTCATCAAACTGCTTTCTATTTGCAGCGGCGGGTCTGATGGCATCAACTGAGCGTTTTTTGTCAGCGTCGCAATCTTGGTTTTTAAGTCTACATCTATTTGGTCGGCAAAACCGCTGTCTGTTACTGTTTTATCTTTGTATCTGTCAATTTGAGTCGGTTTGTCGCTGTTTACCTTTTGTTGATCCACAAACCACACTAAGTGCTCGGTTCGCAATTGCAAAGCCGGATCTTTAACATTCGCCACCACAGAACCGAATAACTCCATCCTCTTAGCCCTACTGAAAACCCGCGCTTCCTTCGCTGAAGCCGTCACCTGTTTGTTCTCTCCAGTCAAATTATTGCGGACAACTAAAACATCTTCCTTCGGCCGCCACTCCAACTCATTTCCCCGCAACACCACTCCATTTTTCAGGTCTTTAGCGACTATGTTACCTTTGAGAAAAACCTGATTTCCTTCCTGAAATACCTGCCCGGTTTCTCCCTGAATATCGTAAATTTCTTTGCCGTCCTGAAACAATTTGCCCACTGGTTTCTGAACGTTAACTATCTTTTGGTCTTTGCTGTAAACGGCATTTTGCGAGTTTACTTTCCAGAACGTCTCGCCCTTTTCGTTTGCTTGTTCTAGGGTTACTTTGTTTAAAGTTAAAGTGCTGTTTGACTGTTGAGCAGTTTTGAGATCCTCAGCTAATTTGTTCTTTGGAGCCTCTTGCGGAACCGCACAAGCACCAATCCCCAAAATCAGTGCGGCTAAAAATAGCAGCATCAATTTTGGGGATTTGAGATGGGGAATTTTGGATTTGAGATTAATCATTGGGAAGAGGGAATTGGTAATTGGTAATTGGTAATTAATAATTGGCTCTTGAAAAACACTTAATCAAAAATTAAAAATGTGTCTTGCTTTGTCTATATTTTTAACTTCTAATTCTCAATGATTCAACCCATTAACCATCACCTATTAACCCTTACCAATTACCCATTACCAAACCCCTATCTGTCGTCGTGTTCCTCCATCAAGCTCAGACCTGACAAAGGGCGGTAAGCATAATTAGGTCGCGATGTTTTTTGGATGTCGTCCTTAATCATTTCCAAATCGATATAGCGATCGGCTACATTAATCAAACTGTCGCTCGTCATCGATCGCAAACTCACCACCTCAACCCGCACACCGCGATAGCTCACAGCGTCTACAGCATAAGCCAAATCGCCGTCACCGCTCACCAGAACCGCCGTGTCGTAAGACCCCACTAAAGCCATCATATCCACAGCGATTTCTACATCCAAATTCGCCTTCTTAGAACCATCTGGCAACTGTACCAAATCCTTAGAAATCACCCGGTAGCCGTTGCGGCGCATCCACAGCAAAAACCCCTGCTGTTTCTCGTTAGTGCGATCGACACCCGTGTAGAAGAAAGAGCGCAGCAGCCGCGATCCCGCAGTTAAACGGCACAGCAGCTTAGTGTAATCAATCTCAATTCCTAACTGCAAAGCCGCGTAAAAAAGGTTAGAACCGTCAATAAAAATTGCCACTCTACCACGATTTTCTAGTACCTGTTCCGGCGTAAAAAGGTCGTTGCTTTCTATTCTATTCAACATGATTGTTATGCCTCGATTTTTATGAAAGATTGGTAAGGAAATAACTGCTAATTCGTAGTCTGTCATCACACCCAGAGCGCTGGCTGCCAACTATGAACGTACTGTTTACAGCAGTTCGAGCCGCTTAAAAACAGGTTGGGGTTCCCCCAGAGTTTGGTTTGCCGGCAAAGCGCCCCAGGCAGCATGAGCTGCAAAATTCGCTAAAGTGTTAACTGTAACTCGATCGTTAAAGTCAATTGAAAAACCTAGCTGTTGATAGATAGCGTTGCTGATATTGGGAATAATCGGCGATAAAAGGTAAGATGCTAGTCTAACAGATTCCAGAACAGAATATAGCACCTGTTCGACACTTTCGATTTGTCCCTGCTTGTACAAACTCCAAGGTGCTTGCACGTCAATAAACTTGTTTCCGGCTCGAACTAATGCAAGCACCGCTTCGCAAGCCTTGCTAAAAGCCAACTCCTCGTAAAAATCTGCTACTCGATCGCCCAAATCCAGGCTCATAGCCTTGAGAAGGTTGTCGCCCTCAATGTTTTCTCCCAACACATTTGGTACGCAGGCACCGCAATATTTGCGAGCCATGTTTAACGTGCGGTTAAGCAAATTTCCCAAATCATTTGCTAGCTCAGCATTCAATATATTGATAAACCGAGTTTCGTTAAAATCGCCGTCCTCTCCGAACTCAATTTCTTTGAGGAAATAGTAACGTACTGCATCAGCGCCGTATTTGTTGACCAATTCGACAGGGTTTAAAGTATTACCCTCCGTTTTCCCCATTTTTTTGCCGTCTTTGGTCAAAAACCCGTGTGCGAAAACGCGACCCGGCACCGGTAGATTCGCTGACATCAGCATTGCCGGCCAGTAAACTGCGTGGAAGCGAAGAATATCTTTGCCGATCAAATGCAAGTCAACCGGCCACCATTTAGATAAAGCATTCTCCAACATCGGGTCGCTGTCCGGATCTAGCAAGGCGGTGACGTATCCCAGCAAAGCGTCAAACCAGACGTAGATGCTGTGACTGGGGTCAACTGGCATTGGCAGACCCCATTCGAGATTCACTCTAGAAATCGAAAAGTCTTGCAGTCCAGAGTTGACGAAACTGAGCACTTCGTTGCGTCGGCTTTCCGGCGCGATGAAGTCGGGACGTTCTGCGTACAAGGCCAGCAGTTGCTCTTGATACCGCGACAGACGGAAAAAGTAATTTTCCTCGTCGCGCCACTCAACTTCCTTGCTGGTGTGGACAGAACACCGATTTCCCGGCAACAATTCCCGTTCATCCTTGAATTCTTCACAGGAGACGCAGTACCAGCCTTGTTGCTGGTTCAAGTAGATGTCGCCGGAGTTCCAGACGCGCTGGAAAAATTCTTTGACAATGTACTCGTGGCGCCGCGAAGTTGTGCGGATGAAGCGATCGTACTGGATGTCGAGTTGCTCCCACAGCGCCTCAAACGCCGGAACCACTGAATCGCAGTGAGCTTGGGGCGATCGTCCCAAACTCTCGGCTGTCCGCTGAATTTTCTGCCCGTGTTCGTCCGTCCCCGTAACCAGCAAAACAGATTTGCCCCGCAGCCGCTCAAATCGGGCTAGGGCATCCGCAGCCATAGTCGTATAAGCGCTGCCAACGTGAGGTAAATCGTTTACATAATACAGAGGCGTTGTGATCGCAAAGGTATTTTTAGTTTTATCGGTCGATTTCATTGAATGCTAAAAGAAAATTCCCTAAATTTCGTTTCGATCTTAACTCAGCGGTTAAATTTTTTATGGAGTGGCAATCAAGCCAAATTCACTGCAAGTTATTTGCAATTGTCTAACCCGGGCTATTCCCAAAAGAAATATTGCTTTCATATCAACACTAATCTTTTTTAGTTGTTTTTGACGAACTCTCTAAAATGTCTTAATATTTTGACATTCGGCTGCCTTGGGAAGCGACGCTCCTGGGGTACGCGCCTCCTCTATTCATTGGTCGTAGCCGCATCCCTAGAGCGGGTTTAGCAGCCCACCCGGTTGGCAACAAAACTCGTCAGTTGGGCTGCTAAACCCGCCGTTCGACTAACGCTCCGCGACCACTTTCTGTGAATGCCCGATCGCTCACCATCGCCATCTCTTTCTCGCGATCGCTGGAAAGTCGATCGCTCGCCACTCCTGCCACTTTCCAAGCCGCTCATGGACGCAGAAACCGGGTTATTTAGGAAACTCTCTTGTCAAGCGCGAAGCTTTAGTTTCTTACCCCAAAAATAGTATCAAACCCATATTCCGCACCCTCAACTGTCACTATCGGTTTTTACTTATTTTGATTTAGCAATAAAACTTTAAATCATACTATAATACCGTAGATTAACGGATAAAAAACTTTTTAAAAGCATAATTTGTTACTTAGAAGATATAGTTTTCTGCGTAATTATGCTGTATGACACCCCAGGGTGTGGAATGTGGGATAAAAGCCTAGTTTTTTTGTCACCAAACCCGGTTTATAAAGGTGGCGAGTACATCCACAGACAATAAAACCCCAAGCCAGTTAAGCTTGGGGCTATCAAATTAGGGTGCATCTAACAACGGATTATCCGATCGCCCTCGATCCCCATCAGGAAAACTCACTCGATTTCCGCCAATAGCTTCTGACAAATAATCGGCCGCAGCTTCCACAACCGCGATCGCATTTTCGTAAACCATCCGCGTCGGCCCCAAAACCCCAACACTACCCACCGGCACTGATCCCCGGCGGTAAGTCGAAGAAATCAGAGTACAGCCACGAATTGGTTCTAAAGAATTTTCCGAACCAATACGCACCGTTACCCGCTTTCCGGGGATGTCCAACTCAGGCGATTCAAAAATCAAAGGCCAAAGCAGTTCTTGCTCTTGTTCGAGCAGTTGCACCAGGGTTTGAACTTGCTGCAACTGCGAAAACTCAGGCAAGCGCAGCGCTTCTGCTAAACCGCCGATCAGAATCCGCGTGTAGGTTGGATTGGTTTGGCGGCTGCTCAAAGCAGTCAGCATGGTTTCCATCCACTCAGCGTACAGCTCAAAGTCCCGGTCTAACTCGCTCCAGTCTACAGCCGAGAGTTCCGAGAGCGATCGTCCCCGCAACTTGCTGTTCAAAAAATTCGACAAAATCTGCAACTGGCGATCGACAATTTCGGCCTCAGGCCTGTTACCTTCTGCGTCTGAAGGCAACTGCACCAAAACCGACTGAGTTTCGTAGGCATCCGTTACCACGATCAGCATCACCTTTCCCGGCTCTAGCTGCACCAGTTGCAAGTGGCGCAAGCAAGCCATATTGGTTTGCGGAATGGTGATCATGGCTATGTAACCGCTGATAGTTGCCAGGATTTGAGCAGCGCCACGGAGTGCCGCGTCCATGCGACCATCCGACCAATTGAGTTGGTCTAGTACCTGTTCCACCTTGCGGGCGAGCGTATCAGACGGCTGAATCAACTGGTCTACATAAATTCGGTAGCCGGAGTCAGAGGGGACTCGTCCTGCCGAAGTGTGGGGCTGATAAAGCAGTCCAGCTTTTTCAAGAGTCCCCATCGCATTGCGAATTGTAGCTGGGCTGACGCTGAGGTTGAATTCGTCAGCCAAAGCTTTTGAGCCAACGGGTTCCGCTGTTGCTATGTAGTGGCGAACCGTTGCCCAAAGGATGTGTTGTTGCCGATCGGTGAGGTTAACGCGCACAGATATTTAAGCAGAATTAGAATTTAGAGTTGAAAGCCACTATTTAATCGAAACGTCTGTCCCAAGAGGGCGATCGGGCAGAGTTATCTATTTAAGATAACAGATTTAGGCGAAGGAAGTTCAGCAACAGATTGTGTACGGGATTTTACGGATTGTGTACGTGATTTTACGGAGCGATGTTGAGGGAATGAACAGGGAAAAATGTTTTAACTTTTAACTTGTAACTTTCTATTTGGGAAGCTTCGCTTCCCCGAACCGGATATCTGCCCAATGCCCCATTCCTTGGTTTCGCTTTACGCAATGCCCTTTAAGTGTGTTGTTTAAGAATATTTTGCAGGTAACTAGCCACGGCATCCGGCTGTTCCACCATTGCCAAATGGCCACAATCGGGAAGCTGAAGGACATTCTCGCCACAACCTTGGAACATCCAGTGGAAGCTAGCCAAATGCAGCACGTATTTTGGTTCCATAATTTTGTCTTTAGTGCCAGCAATAAAATAAACAGGCTGCTTGAGTTGGGAGACAATTTGTGGCAATAGGTGAATCTGGGCTTCTGTGGTCGAGTCCAACAAAGCCCCCAAAGCTGCCTCTGGATGAGCTCCCACGAAATCTATTAAGCGCTGCCGTCCCCAGGATCTGCCGATCGAGCGGGCTACAGAATCGCGGGCAAACACGTAATCTGCTAAGGGCAAGCGAGGTAGCCAGCCGGGACGCATTGTCACTAGCTGCTTGCCGACCGCTCGAAACCGCTCGAATTCTTCCTTAAGATAGATGCCGCCCCCTGCATTGATGCAGACCACGCCTTTAACGCGATCGGAGAATTTGCTGGCTCCCCATAGAGCGATCGTACCGCCGAGAGAGTGTCCCACCAGCCAAGCAGAAGATATATCGAGTTTTTCGAGTAAAATTTCCAAATCGCGAGCGTAAGCTGCCGGAGTGTAGCAGGAATTTAGCGGTTCGGAATGCCCGCGATCAACCCCACCGTCCGATTGAGAATCGCCAAACCCCCGCAAATCGTAGGTAAGGCACTGATAGTTTGATGCCAAGCGATCGGTCAAAGGTTGCCAGTAGTGGCGGCTTAACAGCCAGCCGTGGACAAATACCAGAACCGGGGAAGTTGCAGTCGGAGCCGTCAAATCGTAAGCGTGCCGAACCCCTAGGATGTTGATTGTTGCCATATTTTTATCCTACCCGCTCTCTAAGACCTATGTAAACCTATGTATAGCCTTTCTCAGAAAGAGGGAGTACGCCGAAACCCTGTGTTCTCAAGCTTTTTCAGGCTGACGCTACAAGATTTTTGTCCACTGCACGGGCAATCTTGGCATAGCTTGCCCTTTTATGCGATCGCCCTGGAATAAATATTCCTTCAAACCAGCGTTCTATGTTTTTTGCACCCTTCAAATTTCTGTCTGCTGTATGAGCGCAATTGCGACATAAATCAACGCGATTTTTTAATGGCATTTTGCGGCCATAATTTTCCCAAAATTAGCCGAGCTGAAAGTCGTAAGCCCTCGGTATTCCAGTGTCAAATTAGATATTTTTTTGTCGGATAGTTACCAATTAAATTCGTACATCCTACATTCAACTATTGAACAAACTAAATTGTTAGCATTCAACAATTATTTAATCTCTTAATTTTCTAGCTAGCGTTACCTATCCCTAGTTTTGGGCGAGGCGATACGTAATTTTATGGAGCGCCTTTTTGCGGATATTTGCGACTTTTGCGTGTAGTCCCGCGAGCTTACTTAAGTAAGTAGGCGCTGTAAAACGTGAACTAACCCGACGGTCAACGGATTACCGTTAGACCGCAGGCTTCTTTTTCCTTTTTTGCAAAGGCTTTTTTGAGTGACGAAGTTCCCCCGCCACTTTCGTGATTTAGACCAATCTTCTTTATGAGTTTGGCTGAATTTTCATCTCGATCCAAAGATTCTCCACACTGGCAAGAATGCTACCGCTCCGACAATTCTTTCGGAACCTTATTCAGGCAATTCCAGCAATGTTGAGAAGTTCCTTTCGGGTCAACAAATAGAACAGCTTTACCTAACTTCCAAGCAGCATATTTGAGGACGCTGACGAATTGCCCATGAGCAGCATCAAGCATTGATTTATTCAAGCCACTTTTAGCTGACTGACCATTCGGCAAATAAATTAAATTACCGTTGTCAATATCAGTCTTGGGTTTTGCACGTCTAGTCAGATTTTTGACCTTCAAATCTTCAACAACTAAAACATCACATTTGCCAAATAGCTCATGTGCCGTTTTGAACTGAAAATCCAGTCTAGCTCTAGCTATAAATTGGTGAAGTTTAGAAATCTTGTCCTTGATTGTTTTCCAAGGCTTAGAACCTTTAACTCTGCCAGCCAGCTTCGCTTGAAGTCTTGCTAACTTCTGGATCGATTTCCTCAAGAATCTAGGATTTTCAACTCTTTCGCCATTAGAAAGATAAGCGTAATTAGTGATTCCCAGATCGATACCCACAGTATTTTCGACCGTCGGCTGAATTTCTGCAACCGTTACGGGAACTGTTTTATCTTCTAGCGTCAGTGAAATATACCACCCATCCGCTTCTGGGATAACTGTTCCCGTCTTAACTTTGAACCCTGTTGGTATTGAACGGTGGAAAACCATAGGCACGCTTACCTATTTTCGCGAGGCTAATACAAATCCTGTTTTGCTCATCCTTGACCAGATCAAGATTGTCTAATTGAGGATAAGTGAAAGACTTATAGTAGTGAAGCCCTTTGAATTTAGGTTTCCCTCTACGATTGCCATTTTTGTCGGGCGTGGTAAAGTTTGAAAAAGAAGTTTCTACTCTGTTAACAACATCTTGCAAAACCTGAGAATCCAACACCTTGTAATCAGGAAATAGCTTCTTTGTGTTTTTTATGTCAGCCAGTTGTATGCTTTGCCACTGTACATATCCGCCTTCAATATTCGAGAAAATGTCACCTTTCTTAGTCAAAGGATTACCTGACTCATCCTTTCTTCTGCCATCCCTAGTTTGCACTCTAATTAAGGGAATATTTTGATAAATCTCCTCAACAGGGACTATGGAAACAATTAAAGGACAGGCGTTGATAGGTGTTCTCGTGGATTCCCACCACCTAAATCTCTCGCCCAAACGGTAGTTGTACTGCCGGCGACAGAGTTCTAGATGAGCCACAATCGTTGTTAGTTGGACTTTTGTGGGCTTGAGGCGGTATTTGTAAGTGAGTTGCATCGGAAACTTCCTTTTTTTCGACCTACTTTAATGTACCATTTTTTTAATTTAATACTTAGAATGTACATCAAAGTTTAAGGTACTCACAAAGTCTATTTGTCGGCTTCCGTCCGCGACATCCGACGCTCCTTTCATCCCTGCGGTAATTTATTCGGGGTACTTCGCGCAGCGCTCAGATGCGTCCCCTCTAAATATACCGAGGGACTTCCCGGCTGCTTGTTAAAAAGCTTGACAACCTCGTTTCGGCGTGTCCCATGTTTATGAGAACCGCTATCTACACTCGTTTGTAGGAACAATTTTGCCGAGCTTTTTATCCTATCTCACTGGAAAACTTCTGCAAACTAATGTCTACTTATAGAAATCTAGTTATTTAGGGAGCATCGGCAGCTTGCCCTAAAACCGCTCGCCTAGCAATCTTTGTCGCACCCCCTCAGCGATTTTCTGCCCCAGATATTCGGGAATTAAACTTTCATTGGGGCCCAACAAATAGAGAATCAGGCGAGTTCGCCCCCGCCAAACTAGCAAATTAGCATTTACGACCAACAAATCCTCTTGCCAGATGGCATACATAACTTTGTAAAAAAGTCCAGGTTGATTATCGGCTTCAATCAGCAAAGCTGGCAAGTGGAAAACCGGATCGACGTAGAATTCAGTTGCCACATCTTCTAAACCCGCGTCTAAATTAAATTCCACCGCCAACATCTCTTCAACCTCAAAATGCCCCGCCAATGCCTCTCGAACCGCCCTACAGACGTTTTCTGCTGTTTTATCTGCCAGTACCTTGCCACCGCGAGATACGACCAATTTGATAAATACCAGCATCGGCGGGTAAATTTGACCGTACAGACTCAGACTGTGAATTGTCAGTCCGTAGGCCGCGAGCACTCCAAAAATATCGCTCAATAGAAAAGACTGGTTCCGGTAAGCAAAATGCAGGGCACTTTTGTTACCTTCGGCTCGGATTTCGATGACTGCTTGCCGAGTTTTGTAAAGCTGGTAAGCTAATTTGAGGTTTTGCAACTGGATTTCGCTGCTGACAAATTGCTCATAAAACTGCGGAAACGCTCGGTTAAAGCGCTTGAGAAGTTCTAGTGTGGATGGTTTTAAACCCGAAGCCATAATTGAGGAGAAGGTGCGGGAGATATACTGGTATTGACTCTTCCATGCCTTATGGCAATGGGATTTTCGATTCGACGATTCGACTTAAATTGTGCCCGTCTCCTCACTAAAAGCAAAACTCAAATCTGTCTGAGAACTTATCACGAGAATGTCACGTTGCGCCATTCCAGTGGTATTTTCCACCAAGGGTATAAGTTCCGGCGCGATCGGCGGCACTCAAAAGAAGCATTTCCCAATATGCCTCTGTCCTGGTTCGGCAACAAATTTTACCTTAAAAGCGGGTTGTCCGGGCACTTGCTAGCAGAACAGTTCTACCAAACTTGACAGAATCAAAAAAGCGCAGACTCAATGTTGGACGACAAATCCCTGTTTTCGGCGTAAGATGAGTGTACCGTAAACTGTTCCTCAAGAGGCTACCGGCAATTGATCCTACGCCGATCGGAGTGGGTTTATCTGTCTGGTTCTCTTTCTCGTCGTCCAACTTCTACTACCTTAACCGCGCCTGCATGGGTTTTTGGAAAAACTTATTTAGTAGTTCTGAGTCTGCCTCTGTACCCCAAACAGCGGATTTTGAGGAAGATGTGGCTGTTGGGTTAGGCGATCCGCTTTCCCCAACGTTTCGCAAGCCCGCCAGCGGAAACGCTCGCATCTTTTTCAGTTGCGATCGGGACATTGACCTCTACGAACTCGAAGAACTTTGTAATGCAGTGGGTTGGTCCCGCCGTCCCCTGCGTAAAGTCAAAAAAGCTATTCAGCACAGCTTCCTAGTCGTCTCTATGTGGGAGATGCGGGGCAGCCAGCGACGGCTGGTGGGTTTCGCCAGAGCGACTTCAGACCATGCTTTTAATGCCACGCTTTGGGATGTGGTAGTTCATCCTGACTACCAGGGCAAGGGCATGGGCAAGGCGCTGATGAAATACATCATTAAAAAACTCCGCAGTGAAGATATCAGCAACATTACCTTATTTGCTGACCCTCAAGTGGTGGATTTTTACCGCAATTTGGGCTTTATGTCCGATCCAGAGGGGATTAAAGGTATGTTTTGGTACCCTGATTAGCGAGCGAGGTGCAGGTCGGCGTTGATTTGTTGAGGAAATGCAATTGACGCTGCCAACACCTCCTCTTCCTGTGCGCTGCGGTCAGTTACGATTGGATGTATCCCCGCAGCGAAAGCAAGTACGATCGAACTGCACAACTTGAAGACAACTTCGCCGTAGCTGCATTGAAAGCTAAAATCAAAAAAAGCTTGACAAGGGAGGGGTTTTGTGAGTTAATGGTTAAAAGATAGCTAACTATCACACCGGGATGTAGCGCAGCTTGGTAGCGCGCCTGCTTTGGGAGCAGGATGTCGCAGGTTCAAATCCTGTCATCCCGATCGCACAATGTTAAATAATAGATTGAAGCAGAACTGTCTCTGATGTTTACATTTCGTCAAAATGAAAACAAATTGAGGCAGTTTTTGCCGATCGTGTTAAGTCGCCAGTCTTTGCGTTAATGTGTTTCAGGATCGCTCCTGATGGAAAAAACATGAAATCATTAGTTCGTTTGGGCGCAATATTGGGAATTGTCGGCAGCACTCTGCTGGGCCCCTCCCCAATTGGCAAGATGTCTGCACTGGCACTGCCGGAGCCGCAAATTTTGGAAAAATTGCGCCCGGTACCAGTATTTACGATTACAGACGCTCAGGGTGCGCCCCTGATCGCTTCTGTTCCCAAGCAGGGTCAGGGTCAAACTGGTAATGCTTCCGTGGCGGGAATTTTCATCAGCCAGAAAGATGCTCAAGCTTTTGTCGATCAACTGAAAACCAAAAATCCTCAGTTGGCGGCCACGGTGCGCGTGATGCCGGTGTCGCTGGGGGAAATTTATCAGATCACTCAAGCAAATAAAGGCAAGCCCGAAGAAGTGCAATTTGCTTTCGTTCCGGCTCCGCAGCAGGTGCAGTCGGCTAAAACTGTACTTCAGCAGACTGGTCAACAAGTTAACGAATTCAACGGTGTACCTCTATTTTTGGCAAGAGGCGGCGCAGAAAATGGTTATTTGACGATTCAGCGGGGTCAGCAAGAGGTGATTCCCTTGTTTTTTAACAAGGAGGATTTACAGGGAATGGTCGAGCGTTTTAAGCAGCAGCAGCCCAACGTGACAGCCACAATTAAGATTGAGGTGGTGAACTTGGAGAGCGTTTTGGAAGCTTTGCGTACTGAGAACGACCCGTTTTTGACCCAAATGATTTTGATTCCGTCGCGGGAGTCGCTGGAATTTGTGCGCTCGCTCCAACCAGCAGGTGCGGGCCAAAATCCACAGGTTGCTCCGGCTCCAGCCTCTCCGGCTCCAGCTCGGCCGGCTCCAGCTCCGGCTCCAGCTCGCTAATAGTTAGTCAGTTGACAGTTGAGTGTTGACAGTTGACAGTTGACAGTTAACTGTTGACTGTTGACCACGAATTTCAAAGGTGGTACCCGCCACGTGATTTATCCGTGGAATCAATCCAAAATCGAAAATCGAAAATCCTCAAGCCCCCGCATTTATCCGTGGGGTCGCCTCTAAAATCGAAAATCGAAAATCGAAAATCGATTGACTGTTGTCATTAGTTACCAATTCCCGATGCCCGATGCCCGATGCCCAATTCCCAAAAAGTCTTATGTTTGTTTCTGGTTTAGAGCTTTGGGAATGGGCGAATCAAGCTAAAACCGAGGCGAGAGCCTCTGACATTCCCCTAGCAGAAATCGACTGGCTGCTGAAAGAGCTGGCTGGTTTGGATAGGTTGGCTCTGCGTTTGGAGTCGTTTAAAGATTTGCCAAAAATTGAATTAAAGTTGTCTTTATCTGAACTTGCTCAATTGTGGCAGCGGCGCTTGCAGGAACGGGTGCCGGTGCAGTATTTAACGGGAGTTGCACATTGGCGGCATTTTTCGCTCAAAGTAACGCCGGCGGTGCTAATTCCGCGTCCTGAAACGGAATTGCTGATCGATTTGGCTGTAGAAGCTGTTAAAAGCTATGGTGTCAATCCCAAATCGCATTGGGTGGATTTGGGGACGGGCAGCGGGGCGATCGCGATCGGCTTGGCTTCGGCGTTGACAAATGCTAGGGTTTATGCGGTAGATTGCAGTTCGGAAGCTTTGGCAGTTGCTCGACTGAATGCTGAGAATTTGGGCTTTGAATCGCGAATTAATTTTTATCAAGGTTTGTGGTGGGAACCGCTAGAATTTCTCAAAGGTCAAGTCAGCGGCATGGTGTCTAACCCCCCTTACATTCCCAGCAGCACGGTGCTGACTCTGGAACCGGAAGTTTTGAAGCACGAACCTCATCTGGCCTTAGACGGCGGTTTGGACGGGTTAGATTGCATCCGGCATTTGGTAGAAACGGCTCCCGATTATTTAGAATCCGGGGGAGTTTGGTTGGTTGAGATGATGGCGGGACAGGCTGAGGCGGTAGCTGATATGCTGCAAAGTCACGGGAGTTACGGTGAAGTTCAGATATTTTCGGATTTAGCAGGAATCGATCGGTTTGCCTTAGCCTACCGTCTTTAGGTTTCAAGAATATGTCGTACTTCTAAAATCTAAAATCTAAAATCTAAAATCTAAAATGGCATGACACAAGTTTCGATCGATGCCCTAGTTCAAGGGGCAATTTCTGGTAATCATATCGTCAGTTTTCCTACAGATACTGTACCCGCTTTGGCTGCGCGTCCCGATCGCTCGGAGTTGATTTTTGCAGCTAAACGCCGCAGTCAAGACAAACCGCTGATTTTGATGGCAGCATCGGCCAAGGCTTTATGGCCTTACGTGCAGGGGAGTCCAGCAGAGTTTAAATTGTGGCAGCAAGTGGCCGAATCCTATTGGCCGGGGGCGTTAACTTTGGTGCTGCCGGCTTCGGCAAAAGTCCCGGCGGTCATGAATTCGATCGACCCAACTACAATCGGAGTACGAGTTCCTAACTTTCCCCTTGCGATCAAGATTCTAGAGGAGACAGGCCCTTTGGCTACTACCAGTGCTAATTTATCCGGCCAGCCGCCTCTGGAATCGGTGGCAGAAATTGAGGCTCAGTTTCCCGAAGTCTTGACATTAGTTCCTTCTGAATTAGCAACAGCGACAACAGCTTCGAGTTTGCCTTCGACTGTGGCTAAATGGACTGGTAGCGGGTGGGAAATATTGCGACAAGGCACGATCGAGTTAGAATGCTAAAAGCTAAACTCCAAGGCAAAGCAATATGGCGCCGATCGGCTGGAGCAACTTTATATATTTAGGTATGGGACTGGGGCTGGGTTTGGGAAGCAGTTTGATTTGGCGCCTGCGGCAAAAAAGCTCGCAACAGCCCGAACCGGCGCCCAAAGTAGCCCCACCTCCTCAAGAAATTCACTTAGAGAAGTTTGATGCTCTTTCCGAGCAACTTAAGCAAACTCAATTGGCTTATCAGATGGCATCGGAGATGAGCCAATTTAAGGCTGGTTTTTTGGCTCGAACTTCTCACGAGTTGCGATCGCCCCTGAGCACTATGATTGGTACGCTGCAATTAATTCTCTCGGATTTGTGCGACGATCCTGCTGAGGAACGAGAGTTTGTCGAGCAAGCTCACGTCGCGGCACTCAAGCTGGTGAAATTAATAGATGAAATTATCTCTGTTGCTAAAACTGAACACGGCACTGAAAGGATGGATATTGAGCCGATTCAGTTAGCTAAGGTTTTTGACGAGGTTGATGATTTAACTTACTTGCAAGCTGCTAATCGCGGCATTCGTTTGGAGATATTGCCGCCAGATCCGGGGATTTATGTATTGGCAGATTTGCCGAGGTTTAGGCAAGTTTTAGTCAATTTGGTAGATACTGCTGTTGCTCAGATGGAGGAGGGGAGTATTTCTGTTTCGGCGCATTCTTCGCCGGAATCTGGATACGTTCACATTTGGGTGGACGATCAGCGTTCAGTGAGTGCTTGGAGCGAGTCTTGGGATTTGCTGAAGCACGATTTGGAGTGTGATATTACCAAGAGCAGCGATAATTCTCAGGTGTCTTCGGGAATGAGGTTATTGATGAATCAGACTCTTTTGAGTTTGATGAGCGGAAAGTTGGAGGTTCTGGCTGTGCCTTCTGAGTCCGAAGAGTGCAATTTTAACCGGACTCAGTGTTCTATTCCTTTGGCAACTTTCTGATGAAGGAAGTTCGGCCGCGAGCAATGTACGGGATGTAACGGAGATATTGCACCATTTTAAGCAACAGGCAAGATGCCTGTTCCACAAGAGATGAATTTTA
>NZ_JAUBTT010000011.1:0-87669 GCF_036705125.1 Microcoleus sp. B7-D4 | reverse complement strand
TTGTGGAACAGGCACCATTGTAAGCAACAGGCAAGATGCCTGTTCCACAAGAGATGAATTTTATTGTGGAACAGGCACCATTGTAAGCAACAGGCAAGATGCCTGTTCCACAAGAGATGAATTTTATTGTGGAACAGGCATCTTGCCTGTTCCTAAAAGGCTAATTGAGAATGGTGCAACATATGAAATGTAACGCAGGTGGGAAAGAGGGCAAAGGATTTAACAGATGTAACGGAGGCGGGAAGAGGTTCGAGGGAAGATGAAAGAAGGAAATTATTTATAGGGAGTAAGGTGCGCTGCGACGCACCCTACATATTATAGATTTTGGTGCAATTTTTGTGCGGATTTAACAATTAGCAGTTAGCAATTCGCCGTTGCTAATTTCTAATTCGAGATTCTCTTCTAGAAGCTGATTTTCAAGTACCATTGTGGTGCTAGCGTTTTGCTGAAAACCGATGCGCTCGTAGAAGCTTTGTTTGTAAGTTGTCATCAGGTAAACTCGCTCTACTCGGCACATCCGAGGGTGACTCAAGACGGTTTGCACTAATTTACGGCCGAGTCCTGCACCTTGGTAATCCGGGTGAATGGCGACATCCCAGATGGTAGCTCGATAGATGCCATCTGAGGTGGCTCTGGCAAAGCCGATCGCCCGTGAGCCGTCCCAAACTGTAACAACTGGTTCGCTGTTGGCGAGCGCAATTTCCCAATCTTCTATCTTGCGTTCCCTCGCCCAAAAGGCGGCGGCTTTAAATAGTTCTTGGATCTGTACGATGTCGGCGCGATCGCGACCTATACAAAATTGAATGTGACTGGAATCCCTAGTCGTTGATGTCATGCTCAATCTGCCTTGAATTTGTATCTCAACTGTGTTACTTTTACTGTTTTACACGAGTGAAAGTTAATTTTGCTTGGGAACGATCAATGGTTGAATTCCCCATTTACAAAACTATTTTTATTCATACATATTTTCTAACTAATTTCGGTGATGATTAATACTTTTTGGGGTAAATTTTGAAAAAAAGTCTTTGACTCAAAATTCCCAACTTATAACTCATACCATTTGATATTTGAGATGAGAGATTTTAGATGGGGAATGACTGATTTTTTAGGGGTTGGGAGTTTGTCTACAGAGAAACCGGGTTTTTTCATAGCCATACTTCGTTACAACAGAAATGTTGCACCATTGTCAATAAGCTTTTTATGAACAGGCTTTTCGGCCTGTTCCACAAAGAGTGAATTTTCTTGTGGAACAGGCCGGAAAGCCTGTTCCACAAGAATGGTGCAATATCTCAGTTACAGCCCACTGAAACGGTAAAAACCCGGTTTCGAGGCGTCGTGTATCGGTAAGCGTAAGCTATAGCTAGTGTCTTGCCTAATTGCTCAAAAATCATCTATCGAGAGAGGTGTTGACTCCACAAGAACACCCGAATATTGTGCTGTGGAGTCAATTCTTTAATCTCTAATCTCAAATCGAGTGAATCAGTTTTGCAGCCAGCGGGCGGCGTCTTTGGCGTGATAAGTCAAAATCAAATCACAACCAGCACGCTTGAATCCTGTCAAAGTTTCCATAACTACTCTTTCTTCATCTATCCAACCGTTGAGGGCGGCGGCTTTCACCATCGCATATTCTCCAGAAACGTTGTAAGCAGCAACTGGCAGGTTAGTTGCTTCCTTCACGCGCCAGATGATGTCCATGTAAGCTAAAGCGGGTTTAACCATGAGCATATCTGCGCCTTCGGCAATGTCGAGAGCAATTTCTTTCAGAGCTTCGCGGCCGTTTCCGGGGTCCATTTGATAGGTGCGCCGATCGCCAAATTGCGGAGCAGACTCTGCTGCATCCCGGAATGGGCCATAATAAGCTGAGGCGTATTTTGCCGCGTAAGACATGATAGGAATATCTTCAAATCCAGCGGAGTCCAATCCTTCGCGAATTGCTCCGACAAAACCGTCCATCATTCCCGAAGGTGCGATAATATCTGCACCGGCTTTAGCTTGAGCCACTGCGGTTTTCTTGAGCAATTCTAGTGTGGGATCGTTCAAGACGCGGCCGCTTAAATCTCCGACTTCCAAATAGCCGCAGTGACCGTGACTGGTATATTCACACAGACAAGTATCGACCATGACGATTAAATCTGGTACAGCTTTTTTAACCGCTTCCGTCGCTTGTTGAACGATGCCACAGTCGTGCCAAGCACCTGTCGCGTCTGTATCTTTGTCTGCGGGAATGCCGAATAAAATAATAGCCGGAATGCCGAGGTCGTAGACTTCTTTTGCTTCTTCTACTATTTTGTCTACCGATAGCTGGTAAACTCCCGGCATCGATGTGACTTCTTTGGCAAAAGCTTCCCCCGGTACGGCAAATAGGGGGTAAATTAAATCGCTGGTGGTCAAGATATTTTCGCGTACCATCCGGCGGAGTTGGGGATGGTTGCGGAGGCGGCGGGGGCGGTGAGTTGGAAACATAATGTTTTTTTTACGGTAGATAAAGCCCTGTTTTTGAGGACTCGCGGCGTTTCTTTAAAAGTCTAGAGCTTATTGTTGGCCGATCGCCCTGGACTTAAGTAAACTTCTGTAAAACCCGCGATGTCGATTAGACCTAGAAGTGAAAATCAAGTCTTGAACAGGCAAGATGCCTGTTCCACAATAATTATTCCAGAGGTCTATTGTTCTCCGCATCGGAATGCAAGTCCTTTCTAGCTTTTCTCGTTTGCAGACTCAGGCATAACTGTGGTGGGATCGGTTGGTACGGATATCTCGCTGGCTTCACACCTATAACCAGGCTGCCCAGAAGCGAGGATAGACTGTAAATTATAAATGTATCGAATAGTAACGGTCTTATGTACAAGCAACTAATTTCAAAGATCAAACCGCTTTTGAAATCACTATTTGCGATCGGTCTGGTACTGACGCTAGCCCTCGGTAACGCTGATGGAGCTCTGGCTGCCCGCAGCGGCGGACGCATCGGCGGCGGATCTTTTAGTGCTCCGGCGCGCAGTTACTCGTCTCCTAGTCGCACTTACGCGCCGTCGGGAGGAGGCTACTACCCCGGCGGCTATGGTGGCGGCTTTGGCGGCGGCTTCGGTTTCCCGTTCTTACTGCCGTTTTTTGGCTTTGGGGGCGGGTTTGGTGGCCTATTCTCGATTTTGATTTTTATTTCGATCGCTAATTTCCTCGTCCAAAGCTTCCGCCGCGCCGGGGGCGGAACTGACGAACTGGGCAACAGTGCCCCTACTACCACTGTATCTGTCGCCCGCTTGCAAGTTGGTTTGCTAGCAGAGGCCCGTGGTTTGCAAGCCGAACTCGACTCCCTAGCGCGAAAAGCGGATACCGATACAGCGACAGGTCGCGCTCAAGTGCTGCAAGAATCTACTCTGGCGCTGCTGCGGCATCCTGAATACTGGGTTTACGCGGGCGCTGAATCTGTGCAAACTCGCTTGGAAGCAGCCGAAGCTAAGTTTAATCAACTTTCTTTGGCAGAACGCAGTAAATTTACTGAAGAAACGCTCTCGAATTATAACAATCAGCTCCGGCAAGCAGGGAGCAGCAATATCCTGCCAGGTTTGCAGGAAAATGGGGCGCTGGTGGCTTCTGATGTGAATTCAGATCCTGGGGAATTTATTGTGGTGACGGTGATTGTGGGTACTCAAGGCAAATTGCAATTGCCAGCAGTGAAAAACTCTGAAGATTTGCGCCAAGCTTTGCGTCAGATTGGGGGAGTATCGAGCGAGCAGTTGCTGGCGGTTGAGGTGCTGTGGACTCCTCAAGCCAACGGGGACACTCTGACTGCTGACGATATGTTGGCCGGCTATCCTGATTTGCGATCGATTTAGTGAGCAAGACTGGGCGCGGAGCATTGTCTACCGCGCCCCATCCCGCCGCCAAGCTGGGCGGGTGAACCCAATTGCTTTTGAGACGCGAATTTCGCGGGATGTTGGGGAGGTCGATCGAGTTAAAGAAGATTGTTTAACAAATGCTAGTATTTAGAGATTATGATTCAGTGTGATTCATTTGCTATGGGCAAAGCCTGCTCGATAGGGGTTTTGCGAAGAAGTTAGGCAGGATAAAAAAACTGTATTCAGCGAGGACTGCTTCGGAAGAAGTTGCGATCGCGCCCATCTAAATTTTATATAAAGAAGAAGCGATCGAGAGCTAAAACTTATGGCCGACAGCAGCAGAAAAAAAGCACTTTTTATTTTGAGCCAGTTAAATAATGACGATATCAACTGGATCGTTCAAAAAGGCAAAAAGGAAGTTCTATATCCGGGTGGGATTTTGATCCAGGAAGGGAGACAGATAGATGCGCTATACATTGTTTTGAAGGGGAGTTTGAGCGTTTTAATCGAGGCTGAGCGGACTAGAGAGCTCGCTAAAATAGCCAGCGGAGAACTGGTGGGAGAAGTCTCTTTCATTGACGCTCGCCCTCCTTTAGCAACGGTAAAGGCGATCGAAGAAACTCACTTGCTGGCAATTCCTAGGCGGCAGTTAGTAATCAAACTTCAAAACGATATGGGCTTTGCTTCCCGGTTTTATTATGGCATTTCACTGTGTCTGGCAGATAGGATGCGCGGTACGATCCGACATATAGAATATGGTCGCAATATTGAATTAGATCAACCAGAATTTGAACGCGAGGATATCAATCCTAACGTTCTGGAAAATTTGGCGCTAGCTGAGGCTAAGTTTAATTGGCTGAGGGAAAATGTTAAAGCTTGAGTAATTTTAAGGCGTTTTTGAGCTGGGTCTGAAAACTGGCCGATTGATACGGTAATTGAGAGGTGTACGATGTAACTCACATCTTGCACCATTCTGAAGAACAGGCAAGATGCCTGTTCCACAATAAAATTCATCTCTTGTGGAACAGGCATCTTGCCTGTTCCTAAACAAGTAATTGAGAATGGTGCAATATCTCAGATGTAACTCACATCTTGCACCATTCTCAAGAAAAGGGTTTCCTGCCTGTTCCACAAAGAATGAGTTTTATTGTGAGGAGTAGGGGTCGGGCAGGAGACCCAGCCCAAAAAAGGATTATTGATATTGGTGCAAGATGTACGATGTAAAGTCTCAACTCAAAAAACAGATGTGGAAAACAAAATAGGGGCGGGTTTTACCGGAAATATCGATCGATAATTGCCGGAACTATAAAAACCCGCCCCTGTGCTTTGCAGTTGCAACCTCGCGCGCTGAAACGCAACTACCAACCACACAATCTAGATAATGCCCGGCCCTTTGCCACGGGTGTCTGCATCCATTGTCAGTTTTCCTTCCTCGCCTTTTTTATCTTTGATTTCTGCGAGAATTCGAGCGCGTTCTGCAGCTTCGGCTTCTTCTTTTGCTCTCAAATCGCCCGGTTCGTTGATGTACATTTCCGGTTCGACCGCGTAATTGTTAACCAGACCTTCTCTGTCTACTGTATAACCATCTGTGGTGTGAATGCTTTCGTCATCGGTTTGGTCATCAGTTTTTGCACTTTTCTGCTTCGCTTCGGTGGTTGTGTGCATGAAGTTAGCGCCTTCGCGGTCTTGCCGCGCTGCTGTCTCCGCAGGAGTAATGCCCCTGTCGTAGTGGGGGGCTTCCATATTGGCTTCGATTTGTTCGTCGGCCGGTGTTGATTTGCTAACTTCTTCTTTGGGGGGTATTGGTTGGCGATTAGTCATGATTTATTCCTGAGTTATCTTTTCAAAAAGGTCTTTGGCTTATGTTTAAATATTAATCCCAAGCTAGCTCATTCACAAACTATCTTTGGTTATAGTTTGCGAAAAATTGCGGTTAGGGAAAATACCTTTATTGAGTCTTCCTCAAGAGTGAGAAAATTCTGTTTTTATTAAAATTTTCACTATTTGCGACTATTTGGCATCTATCTAAAGATTGGGAATTGGGAATTGGGCATCGGGCATCGGGCATTGGTAACTAATGACAACAGACAACTGTCAACAGTCAACTGTCAACAGACAACTGTCAACAGTCAACTATCAACTGACTTTACGATTCTTTAAAGAAGCGGATGATTTCGCGGACGTGGTTGAGAAATTGTCCGTCATCGGTGAGTTGGGCGATCGCACTTTCTGCATCTCTTCTCAGTTTAGTGTGTTCTGCCTGATTTGTTACTTGCAAAGATTGTAGAGATGCGGATAAAGTAGTTAATTCTCTTCTGATAGCTTCCCGTTCCCGATTTTGGACAGCCACCCGCGAAGTCGGATTGTCTGAACTTAATTGATTGCTCAAATCTTTAACTGTAGATTCTAATACTGCAAAGCGGCTGCGGAGTTCGACAATATCTTCACGGGGGTACAAAAATTGGCGGCGGATAGTTGTCAGCCGTTGGGCTAAATACTGATAACCTCGGATAGCTGGACGCAGTACAGTTAACAGCAGTGCAGCAGCGGAACTGAGATAGCCAATAGCACTAATTCCGGCGGCGGCTAGGGCGTAAAGTACGATCGCGCTAAACAGGTGAAGTGCGATCGCCGCAAAGAGCGATCGGCTAACTAATACAGTAACGTATTTGACTTGTTCCTGATCGACAGCAATGTTTTTTTTAGTCGATTCTGCGGCTTGCGCTAAAACTTCTTTAGCTTCAAAATGGATATTCCAGGGAACTGTAACTATCAGCAACAGCCATTCAAAAATAGCAATGGCAATTATCCAATCAATAAAACTGCCGGCGGAGACGTGCAGCCATTGCAGAATGGCAAAAACTAGCAGCAAAAATATGCCTGTGGCGGCACCAAAACCTGCGAAAGTGTAATACATAGCGATTGCCTTGGTAGAATGTTGTTTTGATTGTGGGTAGGTGGTTTAGGTCTGGAGTAATAAACTGTGACAGTTAAGTGAGCGTCCTATTAATCCCGGTTCATTAGTTATGAGTAAAAGTGCAGACCAAGGGTTGCGATAAACCTGTTTTTTCCCACAAATACTTGCTCTACCTCAATCGTGCAAGGTAGTGGAGATTTGGGGTAGGTTGTTTAGGTAGGGATTCATAAGGTGTGACAGTTAAGAAATCGTCCTATTGAACCCAGTTTATTAGTGATTAATAATCCTCCGGGAGACAAGGGTTTCCAGACGCCTGGTTTGTTCCAGCAACATACACGGGCTTGAACCCATCCATAATAGTTAAATGAAACGGTTTTTTGGTTTGGGATCGATTAAAAGGGCGGGTTTTTGAGATTGTCAATTATTGGCAGATATTGTTCGTGAACCCGCCCCTACCGTATTAGGGATAATCGATCGGACATGATATAAGTCCTCAATAATTACTCATTGACGATTAAGTAGAACGACACAAAAAAACTTGACAATGTAACAAAATGTAAACGAATCACAACCTCTGGGATTGCTTCATTTCACTCGTAATGACATACTTATGTTTTTCGCAGTTCATCTAGTTAGTAATCAGGATGAAGTCAATGGATTTGAGATTTTAGATTTGAGATTAAAGAATTGAAGCATTGACCCCACGGATGAATCCGGGGGCTTGTATCCTGGATGCTTTCGGTCACTTTCTCCCCAACTCATACCATTTGAGATTTGAGATTTGAGATGGGGAATGGCTGATTATGTATGGGTTTGCAGATTGTCTACAGTTGCATTCATTTTTTGAACTCGTATCACTAACGGCGTTACGCGGTGCTAGAAAAGCAGGAATCTCAAAACGCTCCCCTCTATCCATTTTTATTTTCCAGAGCGGCTATTTCACCTGTAGCTGAGATAAACTGATTTGGAAGTAGAGCGCGCGTTTTGCAAGTTGCCTCTGTGTAACCGAGACACTGCTACTGCAACCTGCCATCAGCCACAGCAAAATAGATGCCAAAATTAACTCTACATTCTGCGATTTCCATTAACAGGGCGTCTACAATCTCAAATCAAAAGTCAGCAGCAAGGACAAACCGATGACGAACTCAACTCTTGGCCTAGAACATAAACTTTACGATTATCTGTTATCTATTTCTCTGCGGGAGCCAGATATTCTCGCTTCACTACGGGAAGAAACTGCTAAGCATCCTATGGGGATGATGCAGATTGCTCCCGAACAAGGTCAGTTTATGGAGCTCATTGTGCAGCTTATGGGAGCGACCAAAACCTTAGAAATTGGCGTTTTTACTGGTTATAGCTCGCTGTGCGTAGCTTTAGCGCTGCCTCCTAACGGTCAAATTATTGCCTGCGATGTCAGCGAGGAATATACTGCGATCGCACGACGCTATTGGGAAGCGGCGGGCGTGGCTAATAAGATTTCTTTGCAGTTAGGCCCAGCAATAAATACTCTCGACAAACTAATAGCCGAGGGACAAGCTGGAACCTTTGATTTTGCCTTCATCGACGCCGATAAAGAAAATTATGAGGCTTATTTTGAGCGATCGCTGCAACTTGTACGCAATGGCGGTTTAATTGTAATTGACAATGTTCTGTGGTCTGGACGAGTTGCCGATCCTCAAGTACAAGACGAAAGCACCCTCGCCATTCGTAGTTTCAACGACAAATTGCGTAACGATCCCAGAGTTACTCTCAGTGTTGTCCCCATTGCTGACGGACTGACTTTGGCCTTGAAACGCCGTTGGGCTACTATGATGGAACCGGAACAGCATAATTAAAGAGTTGTTTGCGGTTTGCGGTTCATTTTAAAATTGCCACAAACTGCTAATTATTCAAGAATATACAAGTCAGTTTTATATATAGACTAAGGTGTGCGGGGCGCACCCTATAAACTCAAAATTATAGAGTAAGGTGCGCTGGGCGCACTCTACAGAATGATGTATTTTTTAGTTAATCAGAGGTGTAACTTCGGGTGTCTAATTTACAGGTAAAATTACCAATTCACGAAACTTTTCAGTGTACCGTTCAAGGCGAAGGTTACTGGACGGGGACTTTAGTTGATTTTATTAGATTGGCAGGTTGCCCTGTGGGGTGTCCTTGGTGCGACACAGGCTACGAAAATGGGGGCAAAGGTTTGCCGTCTGTGCCGCAGTCGATCGCCCAATTGCTCGCTCAATTGCAGTCTCCGAGAGTTGTCATTACTGGCGGCGAACCTTTCATTCACCGCGATTTGCCGGAGTTAGTTGAAGCTTTGTTAGAAGCTGATAAGCAGGTGAGTATTGAAACTTCGGGTGCTTGCTGGCAGGATGTTTCCCCGCAGGCCTGGATTACTCTTTCTCCGAAAGAACACGTCAATCCTAAATATCCGGTGCAAGAGCTTTTTTGGACTAGAGCAAATGAAATTAAGTTAGTGATTAGCACTGGCGAAGAAGTTGAATTTTATCACAATCATTTGCAAAATAATGTGAATCTTCCGGTTTTCTTGCAACCAGAATGGAACTCAAAAAGTTCAGCGATTCCTATTATTTTGGAATTGCTGAAACTAAATCCTAGTTACAGGCTATCTTTGCAAACTCACAAGTTTATTGGCGTCCAATAATTTGATGATTTAGCTAGAGCTATTCGTCAGGTGGGCGGTGCAGAATGGGGAGTGCATCGCCTTACAATTTGTGGAAATATGTGCTAAAATTAAAGCAGTAATTTATTATATTATGAAAGTTATGCAAGCAGCTACTGAAAATCAAATGGGAAAAGTTATCACAACCCTAGTAATTACGAATCGGCTGGATGAAGGGAAAGCAGAAGATGGTCTGATTCCCATCGAGCAAGTCAGGTCTGTTACTCTAGAAAATGTTTTGGTGGATACGGGCGCGACAACTTTGTGTTTGCCTAAAGATGTCATTGCCAGACTGGGTTTGAAAATTCTCAAGCAAGTGGTTGTTGAGACTGCAACGGGTATTAGTGAGGCGAGGATTTTTCGGGATGCTTCGATTTCTCTGTGCGGGCGCGAAGGGACTTTTGAGTGTTTGGAATTGCCAGAGGGGAAAACTCCACTTTTAGGGGTGATTCCGATGGAAGCGCTGGGAATTGAAGTGGATTTGAAAAATCAAAGATTGAAGGTTTTGCCCGACGGGCCGACGGAAACTTATTTGACAATTCTTTGATATTCTTGAGTTTGGATGCCAGCTATTCGATCGGCAGCGCTAAGATGGTTAAGCACTGTTTTGCACTACTCTCATGTCCCAACGCGCCGAAACCTCAAACAGCCAGCCAAGTGCATCCCGCAACGGGCATAATGTGACGAATTCTCACTCTAACAACCAAAATACGATTCGGGTTCGCGGTGCGAGACAGCACAACCTGAAAAATATCGATCTGGAACTGCCGCGCGATCGCCTGATCGTTTTTACTGGTGTCTCCGGTTCTGGTAAGTCTTCCCTCGCTTTCGATACAATTTTTGCCGAGGGACAGCGCCGCTACGTCGAGTCTCTCAGCGCTTACGCGCGCCAGTTTTTGGGACAGTTGGACAAACCGGATGTGGACGCGATCGAGGGGTTGAGTCCGGCTATTTCGATCGACCAAAAGTCAACTTCTCACAACCCGCGATCGACTGTTGGCACTGTTACAGAAATTTACGATTATCTCAGATTGCTGTACGGCAGAGCCGGCGAACCGCACTGTCCGATTTGCGATCGCTGCATTGCGCCGCAGACAATTGATGAAATGTGCGATCGAGTCATGGCACTTCCAGACGGCACTCGCTTTCACCTTCTGGCACCAGTTGTGCGCGGAAAAAAAGGCACTCACCGCAAATTATTGTCGAGTTTAGCTGCGGAAGGATTTATTCGTGTCAAAGTTAACGGAGAAATTTTAGAACTTTCGGAAAATATCGAATTAGATAAAAATCATACGCACAATATCGAGATAGTTGTCGATCGGTTAATTAAAAAACCCGGTTTAGAAGAACGTTTAGTTGATTCTCTGGCAACTTGTTTGCGCCATTCAGAGGGAATTGCGATTATTGAAGAGTTACCGAGTGATGAAAATTCCCAACCACAGGGGCCGATCGTATTTTCCGAAAACTTTGCTTGTCCCGAACACGGCGCGGTAATGGAGGAACTTTCCCCCCGGTTATTTTCGTTTAATTCGCCCTACGGCGCGTGCCAAAACTGTCACGGTTTGGGGAGTTTGCGGACTTTTGCGCCGGATTTGGTAGTTCCCGACGAGAAAGCGCCTCTTTATTGTGCGATCGCGCCTTGGTCAGACAAAGACAATTCCTATTATCTCTCTCTGCTTTGCAGTATTGCGGATACTTGCGGGTTTGATATCGACACTCCTTGGTATCGATTAAAGCCCGAACACCAGCGAGTAATTTTGTACGGCAATGAGTCCAAGGGTACTTCAGAAAGTAAGAAGCGAGACGGCAACACCACCGATTTGAGGAGAGATTTTAAGGGCGTGATTTCCATGTTGCAGCGCCAGTACGACGATACTGGTTCTGATTTGATCAAGCAGAAGTTGGAACAGTATCGGGTCGATCGCTCTTGCGAGGTTTGTCACGGCAAGCGCTTGAAAACCGAGGCGCTTTCGGTGCGGTTGGGACAGTACGGAATTGTGGATTTAACCAGTATTTCGATTCGCGAATGCCGCGAACGAGTAAATAATTTGGGATTGAGCGATCGGCAATTCCAAATATCCGATTTAGCCCTCAGAGAAATCAAAGCAAGGCTGCAATTTTTGCTCGATGTCGGGTTAGATTACCTGACTTTAGACCGCGCAGCAATGACGCTTTCTGGCGGAGAAGCGCAGCGAATTCGGCTGGCGACTCAAATCGGTTCGGGTTTGACAGGAGTGCTCTACGTTTTGGACGAACCCAGCATCGGACTCCACCAAAGAGACAACTTTCGCCTGCTGCAAACCTTAACAAAACTGCGCGATTTAGGCAATACTTTGATTGTGGTAGAACACGATGAAGAAACCATGCGAGCGGCAGACCATATTGTCGATATCGGGCCCGGTGCTGGCGTGCACGGCGGCAAAATTATCTCGCAAGGAAGTTTAGAAAATTTGCTGGCAGCCGAAGAATCTTTGACCGGGGCTTATTTGTCTGGAAAGCGAGTAATTGAAACGCCTAATGAAAGGAGAAAAGGCAACGGCAAAGCTCTCTCAATCATCAATGCGACGCGCAACAATTTAAAAAATATCGATGTGGAAATTCCCCTGGGAAAACTCGTCTGCGTGACGGGGGTTTCCGGTTCGGGAAAATCAACTTTAATCAATGAATTGCTGTACCCGTCGCTGCAACACTATATCACCAAAAAAGTCCCTTTACCACCCGACATGGACGCCCTCAAAACTAAAGGCGAACGCTCTCTAGAGGATGTGATTGATAAGGTAATTGTCATCGATCAATCTCCCATCGGCCGCACTCCGCGTTCTAATCCCGCTACTTACACGGGAGTCTTTGATGTGATTCGCGATTTGTTTGCCGAAAGCATTGAAGCGAAGACAAGAGGTTACAAAGCGGGGCAGTTTTCTTTTAACGTCAAAGGAGGAAGGTGCGAAGCTTGCGGCGGCCAAGGCGTGAACGTGATTTCGATGAATTTTCTGCCGGATGTTTACGTGCAGTGCGAGGTTTGCAAAGGTGCACGGTACAACCGGGAAACACTGCAAGTGAAGTATAAAGGCAAGTCGATTTCTGATGTTTTGAACATGACTGTAGAGGAATCTTTGGAGATGTTTAAAAATATTCCCAGGGCGGGCGTCAGACTGCAAACTTTGGTTGATGTTGGTTTAGGTTACATTCAGTTGGGACAGCCGGCGCCGACGCTTTCTGGGGGCGAAGCGCAGCGGGTAAAATTGGCAACGGAACTGTCGCGCCGCGCTACTGGGAAGACGCTTTATTTGATCGATGAACCGACGACTGGTTTGTCGTTTTATGATGTTCACCATTTGTTAAATGTGCTGCAAAGATTGGTGGATAAGGGTAATTCAATTTTGGTAATCGAACACAATTTAGATGTGATTCGGTGCTGCGATTGGGCGATCGATTTGGGGCCCGAAGGGGGAGATAAGGGCGGCGAGATTATTGTGGCGGGAACGCCGGAGGATGTGGCGGCAAATCAGAGGTCTTATACTGGGAAGTATTTGCAAGCGGTTTTGCAGCAGCATCCTTTGGGGGAGGCTGTAGCCGTTAGTTAATACTAACAGGAATTACGCAATTCTCATAATTAGTAAGGTGCGTCAGATATTTAAACCTTCAATAATCGTTTAAGAAACTCACCTGACGCACCCTACAATTAAAATACTATTACAAGTTAGTCTGCTTAGTCGTCAGAGAGTTCTGCTCTGCAATCCGATCGGCTCTGGGACAGAGGTATACTGGTACAAATTAGCCAAGCTTCATCAAGGAAAACAATGGGTGCAAAATTTAACTTTGTATGTCCTGGTTGTGGGTACATAGCAAAATGGGTTTCTGGCCATCGGGACGTTGGAATGATCGCTGTTGTTAGAACAATGACCTGTGAAGATTGTGAAGCAGTAGTTGACGTTCTGATTGGGCGCGATGGCAAAGATGGCCCGACTGGCGATCCTAACTATGATAAGAGACTCAATATTTGTCCTAAATGTCAAGGATCGCGGCTCTATCGCTGGCCTAGTAAACATCCTTGCCCAAAGTGTGATGCCAAGATGATTAAGGATGAAACATCGATGATGTTCTGGGATTAGAAAAGGCTTTGAAATTTGCATGAGGGGCATAGTTTTTCCTGGGAGTTGTACAGTGCCTCTAGCTTTTAATCTTTACAGTTTGGGGGCTTGGTCTAACATTTCAGTGCTTTCAAATGATTAATACTAATAATATCGTCGTTTAAGAGTATTTAAAATGCTGGATAGAAGTTTTATGACAGCGATCGTTAGCCCGTATTTTGAAGCTCAGGGTTCTTGACAAAGGCTTTATCAATTCACGGCGTTCCGAGTAACTTTTATCCTTTCTATTCGGGTACAGCACAGTAAACTGAGAGCAACCCCTTTAACCCCAATTAACCTATGCCACGCTGGTTCAATACCGCAGGCCCATGCCAAGCAGACATTCATTACGTGCTACCCCCAACACTGCGCTTACCGGGCTTAGAACGGTTAATCGCTCAACGCAACTATTTCGTCATCCATGCACCCCGACAAGTCGGTAAAACCACCGCCATGCTAGCTTTAGCCAAACAACTCACCGACAGCGGACAATACACCGCCGTCATTGTTTCGGTGGAAGTCGGTACACCCTTAAGTTCCGATGTAAATCCTTGGGTACAATCTAAAAATGGCAAAGGATCTCTTCCACAACAGGGTCAAAATCGCCCTACAAAAAGATGGCTGGAAGATTACCCACGATCCCTACCAGTTACGCTATGGTGTTGCTGATGTATACATCGATCTTGCAGCCGAAGAAGCGATCGCCGCTGAAAAAGAAGGACGTAAAATAGCTGTAGAAGTCAAAAGTTTCGCAGGTGGCTCCACCATTTCTGAATTCCACACCGCCCTCGGTCAATTCCTCAACTATCGCGTTGCCATCGAAGTCTCTAGTGAACCAGAACGTATACTGTATCTGGCAGTGCCCACCGATACCTACCAAATGTTTCTCAGATTTGAACCCGCAAAAACTGTCATCGAACGTTATGAAATCCGACTAATTATTTACAATCCAACTCGTGAGGCGATCGACCAATGGATAGACTAAACGAATACCGCAAAATTGTTTGTGACTTTCTCGAAGACTTTTCTACAAATGACGCAAATGCTCAGCTAATATTCGATTTCGCCCGCGATCGATACCTCGTTATGCACAACGAATGGCGCGAGGAATATCGCATCTATGGGTGTGCTATGCAGCTCGATATCATCGAAAATCAAATCTGGATTCAACACAACAGTACCGAAATCTACATCGAGCGAGAATTGATTCAACGCGGTGTGTTTTCTCAAGATATCATTTTTGGGTTTCGCTCCCCCAGCATCCGAAAACTCCTTGCCACCAACTATTCCTAGAGACAAAGATTCTGTGATAAAATGATGAGATAGCACGTTATTCTTTGCCCTCTGACAATGGCAGAACCGATATTTCAATTGTCTCGTGTTTCGGGAGTTCCAGTCACGAAGTTCTATGCGTATTTTGTCCCGCAGCACCTTGCGAAGCTTTTGGGAAACTCATCCAGATGCCTCAGAAGCACTAAAAACTTGGTACTACGAAGCGTCTCGCGCCGATTGGCAGAGTCCAGTCGATGTTAAGTCCGCTCATGGTAATGCCAGCATCATTGCCAACAATCGTGTTGTGTTCAACATCAAAGGCAATTCCTATCGGCTGATTGTTGCCATTCGTTATGACATCGGCATTATTTTTATCCGCTTTATTGGCACTCATGCCGAGTATGACAAGGTAGATGCAGAAACAATTTAAACACAAATTGATATATGGAAATACGTCCAATTAGAACCCAAACTGACTATCAGGATGCCCTTCGAGAGGTTGAGTTGCTGTTTAATGCAGCTCCTAATACACCTGAGTCCGATCGCCTAGATGTGCTCAGTACCCTAGTAGAAGCTTACGAGAAGGCACACTTTCCGATCGCAATACCCGATCCAATTGCAGCCATTCAATACTACATGGATGCCCGCGGATGGTCTGGTAGCGATTTGGAACAATGTATTGGCAGTCGAGTTAAAGTTTCTGAGATATTATCTCGCAAACGATCCTTGACTCTGGAAATGATTCGGAAGCTGAATCAAGAGTTAGGAATTCCCGCTGAGATTCTCATCCAGCCCTATGAGTCGCTACAAACCTCCGCCTAACAATAGAACACCATTCCGACAACAGCACAGTAAACTGAGAGTGACCCCATTTGGGAGCATCTCAGTTTTGTAAAAAGCATTTTTTTTATTGTAGTGCGAGCGTCCCCGCTCGCGTATTGTACAATACGCGAGCGGGGACGCTCGCACTGTAAATGCAAAACTGAGATGCTCCCCCCCATTTAGCCCCAATTAACCTATGCCACGCTGGTTCAATACCGCAGGCCCCTGTCGCGAAGACATCCACTATCTGCTCCCTGCTACCCGTCGCCTCCCCAACCTAGAGCGACTGATTGCTCAGCAGAACTATTTCGTCATTCATGCACCCCGACAAGTGGGTAAAACCACCGCCATGCTAGCTTTAGCCAAACAACTCACCGACAGCGGACAATACACCGCCGTCATGGTTTCGGCTGAAGTCGGCGCACCCTTCAGTCAAGACATCGCAGGTGCAGAAGAGGCGATTTTGGCTGCTTGGCGGCGGGCGATTTCCGTCCGACTTCCCCAGGAATTACAGCCTCCTGCTTGGCCTTCGTTGGAATCGGGACAGCGAATCGGCGATGCACTGAGTCTTTGGGCGCAAGCATCCCCTCGTCCTTTGGTAATTTTTATTGATGAAATTGACGCACTGCAAGACCAAGCCTTGATTTCCATCTTGCGCCAACTGCGCGATGCTTATCCCAATCGTCCTAAAGCTTTTCCTCAATCCGTTGGCTTAATCGGTTTGCGAGATGTTCGCGATTACAAAGTCGCTGCGGGTGGTAGCGACAGACTCAATACTTCTAGTCCGTTTAATATTAAAGTGCGATCGCTAACTTTACGCAATTTTAACGCCGAAGAAGTCGCCGAACTCTACGCACAACACACTCAAGATACCGGACAAGTTTTTACACCCGAAGCAACAGCCTTAGCCTTTGAATTGACTCAGGGACAGCCTTGGTTAGTCAATGCGCTAGCCAAGGAAATAGTAGAAGAATTAGTTACTGATGAATCGATCGCAATTACAGCCGACCATATTTTAACAGCTAAAGAAATTATAATTCAACGTCAAGATACGCATTTGGATAGTTTGGCAGAACGACTCCGAGAAAATCGAGTCAAAGCGATTATCGAGCCGATTTTAGCAGGACAAGAACTGCCCGAGTCTTCTAATGACGATCGCCAATACCTCGTAGATTTGGGCTTGCTAAAACGATCTCCGGCGGGGGGTTTAGTCATCGCCAATCCGATTTATCGAGAAGTTTTGCCGCGAGTCTTAGCCCAAGGACCGCAAGATAGTTTACCGATTATCAGTCCGAGTTGGTTGAACTCTCGCGGAGAACTGATGACCGATGCCTTACTCCAAGCTTTTATGGCCTTTTGGTTGCAACATGGCGAACCGTTACTCAAAAGTGCTTCCTATCCCGAAATAGCCCCTCATTTAGTGCTGATGGCGTTTCTGCATCGGGTGATTAATGGCGGGGGAACTTTGGAACGGGAATATGCGATCGGGCGCGATCGCATGGATCTATGTTTGCGCTACGGTGAGGTAACATTGGGTATTGAACTGAAGGTTTGGCGGACTAAGAAAGCCGACCCTCTGAGCAAAGGTTTGGAACAGTTAGATGGATATTTGGCTCGATTGGGACAGGATTCGGGTTGGTTGGTAATATTCGATCGCCGCGAGAATGCACCGGAAATCGAAGAACGGCTGAACACTGAGATTCATACTACTCCAATCGGGCGATCTGTTACTGTTATTCGAGCTTGAAGTTCTGTATAGGACTTACGCAGCCACAACCTAATTATGTCATTCTGACCGCAGGGAAGAATCTCAAGCCCTGGTAGATTCATTATCCGTGTATAACTCGTGTAAGAGTTAGCAAAACATTAGTATTTATTTGATTATAATCTTAAAGATTATGGATTATTGTTATATAGAGTTCGCATCAAAAGATACAAATTCCCTCTACCGCGCGATTGAACTCTTCACCATGATTAAGCTTGCAAAAGAGACCGATGAAACAACCAACGATCGACCATTTATAAACTATTTGACCGACGCAGAACGTTCATATTTTTGGAATCCCTCCCCTGAAGAAGAAGAAGAGTGGAGCGACGAATGGTTTTCCACGCCGATCGAAATTCGCCGCTCTTCTAGAATGCTGACCCCACCGTGGGATTTAGAATCTATGCTCGATGCGTTTTGGGTGGGAGATTACGAGCTGATTGACATTCAAGAACAAAAAGGAAAATACTACTTAAGGTTCGATCCGCATGGCTATCCATACGGTGGTACAGGTTGCATGGTCGCTTTGCTTGAATGCTTTGGTCATAGGGTTGTGGGCATAAATGATGGCGCTGGGTACGAGAAATACACGCCAAAAACTGAGTTCTGGAAGCCGAAGCAGAATGGATAGAATGCACCTCAACTTTCACAAAGCAGGATTTTGGATGAAAGATTAACTATCTTGAATTGTCGGAGACATTGCCATATTTTGTGCTTGTTGCTGCATGAATTCAATGTCCGATCGCAACCAAGTGCGGGGCCCGCTGCACTGATGAGCAATTAACAGCCCCCACAGTCCTTTGTTCGTTAAAATTGGCACGACTAAATTGGCGCGAACTTTCAGGCTACGCAGAAAATCTCGGTGGCATGGGTTAATTGGTTCTACTTCAATATCGGCAATTGCTTTAACTCTGCCGCCTTCGTACAAAGCAGCGTATTCGTCGTTAAAACATTCATCTGGCCCTGTTGAACCCAAGATTGAGAGTTCGATCGCACTCAACATCTCGTAAGTCACTCGACCTTGCCACTGTCTGTAAAAATAGTACAGTACGGCGCGATCGCTCTGCAAAACTTCTCGAATGTCGTATAGGGATTGTTCAACTAATACATCGCGCTTTAGACGATCAGTCAAGCGGTTAACAATGTTTTGCAGCCGATCGCCCGACATAGTATTAACTCCTTTAATTCCTAGTACACTCGCCCGATCTTAATTCTTGAACTTGCACCTTCACAACACCTCAAATTCTTGCGCTTCTGGATTTTCGCGCGATCGAAAATGAGTAATTTTTGGCTTAACAGTTGTCTGGATGCCAGCAACATTATACTATTATTTTGACAGAGATAGCAATCTTTGTGGGAAACGGGCGAGCGACTTTTTTTATGAACCGCTTTCGCGAAGAACCACAGGCGGGACGCCTGTTCCACAAAGGAAGAGAAAAGGAAGAGTTTACAAGTGCTGGGAGAATTGCTAGATATGCCTAAAGTTGGTTCCTCTTAAAGAGAGGAACTGCTAGGCTATCTCGATAGCTAGAGGAAGCATCAAATATGTCTGTGCTAGAAGCTGCTTGGAAACACGAATTTATCGCTACGAACGGCATTAAACTGCACTATGTCACTCAAGGTTCTGGGCCGCTGATGCTGATGCTGCACGGATTTCCTGAATTTTGGTATTCTTGGCGGCATCAAATCCCGGAATTTGCATCAGATTATAAAGTTGTCGCTGTGGATCTCAGAGGTTACAACGACAGCGACAAACCTCACGATCAATCTGCTTACGTGATGGCCGAATTTGTGCAAGATGTCAAGGGCATTATTCAGGGTTTGGGATACGAAAGTTGCGTCTTAGTTGGTCACGACTGGGGAGGCGCGATCGCCTGGAATTTTGCTTATGCTTATCCCCAAATGGTGGATAAATTAATTGTGATGAATCTACCCCATCCGGCCAAGTTTGCTGAAGGGCTACGCACTCCCCAACAATTGTTGAAAAGTTGGTACATCTTTTTGTTTCAGTTGCCAGTTTTGCCGGAGTTGTTAATTCAATTGGGCGACTATCAGGCAATTTCGGCTGCTTTGGAAGGTATGGCGGTTGACAAAAGCACCTTTAGCCCCTCAGATATCGAAGCTTACAAAGATGCGGCTGCCAAACGGGGCGCTCTGACTGCTACTATCAATTATTACCGCAATATTGCTCGCGGATTTCTCGATCGCCCGAATTGGAGGGTTCTGGAAGTTCCCACGCTGATGATTTGGGGAGAAAATGATGCCGCCCTCGGCAAAGAGTTAACCTATGGAACCGCAGATTACGTGCGGGATTTTCAGATTCACTACATTCCTAATTGCAGCCACTGGGTGCAGCAGGAACAGCCGCAGTTAGTGAATCGGTACATGAGAGATTTTTTGGCAAGTAAGTTCATTTAATATCATATCCAGTTTGATCGGAATGCTACTGAGCCTGCGAGTAGGACGATCGCGATTCACTCAGAAAATTATTATTCCCATGCCAGCAGAGATATTCACCGACTGCTGATGCCCTCGGTAGTGCGCCCGCTCATTTCGCTGGGGTGAATGCGGTAAATTGCAATTACCTCCGCACGCCCCTGCGAGTCAATCCAGGTGCGATTGATGGCGGGCGAAAGTTTCGGGTTGTGTTCTTTGACCAATTCCATCGCGCGCTGTCTGGCTGTTCCGTAAGGCGTTCTGCTCGCCCGTTCACATTAAATATAATCTGTGGTATAAAAACATCTCTTCTCCAAAAAGATGGAAGGTGAAATGATATAATTTTTGACATTCCCAACCTAAAAAATGGGGAGCAAGCCAATCAAATCTTCGCAGTCAGTTTTTATGACACCAGACATCTTGGCAGCGCAGCAGCAAAGAAATCACCGCATAATTGTCTCGGCCCTCATTTGTCTGACGCTGCTGGGACTGGCATTGCGCCTTTATTTGGCGTGGCGCACCAACCAAACTCTCCCCGACACCACCGCCCGTCTCAGAGGCGACGAACCGGGCTATGAACGTTTCGCATACGATCTGCTGAACGGTTATTTTTTTGAGAGGCCAGGCAGGACGCCTGTTTATCCCTTTTTTATAGCTGGATGCTATGCAATTTTTGGTCGTTCTCCCGCATCTGTAGTCTACGTACAAGCTTTTTTGGGGGCGACAATCATCCCGCTAACTTTTATCCTGGCACGGCGTTTTACTGGCCCTCAAAGTTCCTTAGTAGCGGCTGGATTAGTTGCGATCAATCCCTCCCTCATTCATCATGTCAGCCGGCTGCAAACAGAGGTTTTATACACGCCTTTAATACTTTTAACAGTGCTGGGCCTGTTGCGGGCATTGGAACAGCCGCAGTGGCAAAATTTTTCATTAGCAGGTGCGCTGTTGGCAATTACGAATCTTTGTCGCCCGACAGGGATGTTGCTTCCAGCAATTGTGCCACTATTGATGCCGCGCCAATGGCATTTTAAGCGCAAGATTGCTTTGTTTCTTGCTTATTTGGGCGCAATTATCATCATTACTGCACCTTGGACTTACCACAATTATCGAACGCACAAAACTTTTTTGATTTACAGCGTTTCTACGGCGCTGCTGTGGCAAGGAAGTCCAGAGTTTTATCATTTGGCTTATGAAAAACTGCCAAAACGCCATATTGTTCAGATTTGGGAGGAAGAACTAAATCCGGCTCGGAATGGGGGACACAATGCTTTTACAATTGAGGGCGATCGCTATTTTACCAAACGGGCGATCGCTTCCATCCTCCGCGAGCCTGCTGTCTATCTCTGGTATTGTGTGCAAAAGGCAGTTTTTTTCTGGTTGGGAAACCCTATAAGTGACTTGCCTTATCAGGATCTGTTTAATGTGAAGGCAATGCGGCTATTCTTTTCGCCGCCACGGATAGTCGGCATTTTAGCGGTGCGAAATTTGCCTGTATTTGCTGCTTTGGGCATGATAGTTTTGCGGCATCGCTGGCGGGAGTTTTTGCCGCTGTTGCTAGTCTGTGCCTATTTTACTGTGATTCATGCGCTCACTTATGCAGAAGTTCGCTACAGCCAGCCGCTGCACCCGATTTTGGCGGTCGTAATTGCTACGGCGGCGGGGGAACTTCAGCGTCGCTTGAAGTTAATTAGTCAGTAGGTATTAGGCAGTTTGTCATGAGTGATTAACCCAGTGTTCTCAAAAAGAATTATTCGGAATTTTACGATCGCCATTTTAATCGCCCTCAGCCTTGAGTTGTACAGCCCAACGGCAATTTTTGTTCAAAACATCGAAACAATTAAAATTTCCGGCAATGCTGCGGGTGTCAGCACTCGCTACATCGGTGCCGTCTAGGGCAATATCAATTTCGACATCCAAGATTTGCCAGATTTGGGAATTAATACCTACCGCATTTACGGCGGGATGTCTCGATGGGAATCTGAAAATGATGGTAAATACGGCTGGCCCGAAATATCCCAAGTTAAGCTGTTGTGCATTTAAATTGAATGTCAAAAAATAATCTAAGCTTTGTGGGGAGTAGGGGTTGGGCCAGAAAGCCCGCCCTGAATATGCAATTTAAATGCGTGACAGCTTAAGACAAATCCAAATATAATTAATTGGGCGCATTGGGATCAGATTATGACTCATCCGCCCCAGGGTAGCGATTATTGGTGGTCGGGAAAACCTGGTAAAGTTGGGCGCAATGCCAAAACTATTTTTAATAGTCTCAAACAAGCAAATATTGGCTCGGTTGTGAGTATTCGGAATGTTGATAATAGCTGGAATCCGAGTTGGGCGCTGCAACTGAATCCGCCACGCACAAAAGAAGATTGGAACGAGTGGTGGGAATAGGTTTTGGCTAAAGTTTATTGGCTGAATGTTCGCAATGATTACCGCGTTGATGATTGGGAAATTCACAACGAACCGGACAATCGCGATCGGGGTTGGGGCGGGACTAGGGCTGACTATTTTGAATTGGTTAAGGTGGCAAAAGATGCGATCGACTTTGTTTATAAAACTTATTTGCCTTCGCGCACTTACCGCATCCACGGCCCGAAAACCATAGGCGGCAGCAATTGGCCGGCTAGTGCTTTGCAAGAAATACCTAATTATTTCGATACAGTCAATGTCCACAACTACGATGCAGATATTTCTAACTACACCCGCAAAGTTCGCGGCTGGATGAACGGTACTGTCCGCGCTAACTCGCAGCTTTGGGTAGGAGAATGGGGAACTTACAACATGAGCTACGGCGATTTATCTTTAGCTTTAAATTTGATTAAGAATTTGATTCGAGGTTCTCAACCGGGGGATAATTATATTGACGGCAGTCACATATTCTGTTTGTACGACTGGGGAAAGCTGGGACTGGCGGAAGGTTTGCTAGGGGACGGGGGAAAACGGCGCGCAGGCTACTATGCTTTGCGGATGGGAATTAGGGCTTTGCAGGGCGCGAAAGCTACCTTTTTTCCTATCACTAATAGTTCGGATTTAATGGCAGTTGCAACTCTTGATGCTAGCAAGAATGTTTACTTGCTGGTTGTCAATGACCGAGCAACATCTTACACTGTTAATGCTGATATTTCGGAGCTGATAAAAACTGGTAATGGCACGCTGCGGGAGTTCAGTTCTAAAACAATGGATGAGGTTGTTGGTAGCTTAAGGCTCAAGGGCGGCAATGCAAGTTTTGCAGTGGCGGGGAACAGCGCTATTCTCATCAAGTTCGATCGCCAGAATTGAAGCTCAAATCCTCTGGGCCATAATTGCGATACGATAGAATTAGTTATGCTCAGAATTATTTATTTTCTGCCTGTTGGGCCCTGGAACCCTGGAACCCTTGAACCCTCGAACCCCTAATTGCACAGTTGCAATACCTAAATGTCATGTTGTGATTCCCCTCCTGTCGCTGGTAAATTGGTAGCGTGCAGGTATCTTGCCTCAAACAGAATGCGAGCGAGAGTTCGGTTGAGGGCGAGAAAGTAGGGTGCAGTCTAGACAATCGTAGAAATTCTTGCTCGTAAACCCGCGGCCGTTATGCTAAGCGAGGAATTACCCGCCCGCCTTCATCTATCCCTCTGGCAGATAGCATTGGTTCTGAAAGTCAGAAGCCGTCAATTATCAGGATATGGCACGGAATTAATTTTAAATGCCAAGATGCTGGAAGTAGGGGTAAGTTTAATCGTACAGAAACTTTGAGCGCGCTTGGAAATCTCGCGGGTAAAGCCTCTCAATCAACCTGCTGCTCGCGATCGGGTTTTTCCAACAAATATCACTTTTATGCCCCCTGATGTTTATTCCCTCCCTCAGTCAGGTCATCAACCGCAATCCCCTCACCGTCACCCCTGAGACGCCCGTAGAAAAGGCGATCGAGCTGATGAGTAGCACAGGAGCCAGTTACGTCCTCGTGGTAGAACCGCGCGGGAATTCTCAATTCGGAAATCCCACGAACGGGACTTCCCCACAATTGCGGGAACAGTCGGGTTTCTACAACGGCATACCGCGTGTGATACACGCAGGAGGCAACGGGCTGCGTCTCAACGGCTCAAAAGCTCCCTATGCGGGCGGCCAGACAGTGCTGGGGATTTTTACAACGCGAGATGTCGTACAGCTAAATTCGATCGGCGCTGCTTTGAGCGGATTTGCGATCGAGCAAATCATGATCAGAACCGTAACTGTAGCCCGAGAATCGGAAATTCCCGACTTTTTTGCCTTAGCAAATCTGCTGGATAAAAATCAGATCAGCCATTTGCCCGTCGTCAGCGAGGCTGAAGAACTTGTCGGTTTAATTAGCTCTCAAAGCTTGGTGCTTTTGTTGCAGGGAATTGGGGGATCGACACCAAAAGCAATTAGCAGCGCTTCGCCACCTGCGGCTTTCGCGTTCCCTCCGCCGCTGCCAATTGTGCATCAGAAAGTAGAGCTACCCGCAAGTTTAATTAAACTTTATCAAATCCCTCAAATAGCAGGCTCACGAATAATTCACGCTCCTGCTAATTCTTCGGTTCGCTATTTGGCGCAACTGATGTTTAGACACAATGTTAGTTATGTATTAATCACTGAAACCCCCGATCAACACTCGACTGGTGGGGCTCACAATTCCAAATTTACAAATCCCAACATTCACAAACTGGTTGGGGTGGTAAGTTCGCGGGATATCGTGCAGTTGCAGGCGCTGGGAAGAGACTCTAACAAAATTAGAGCGGGAGCAATTTGCAGCAGTTCGCCGCCGCTGGTGCGATCGCACTCTAGCCTCGAAGCAGCCGTCGCGCTGCTGCAAAAACACTACTGCCAGTTGCCTTTATTAGTCATCAACGAAACAAATCACCCGATCGGGATTATCAATCCTAAAACTATCCTTTTACAAGCGCTGGATTCAAAATCTCTGCATTCTGGCTTAATCGCTTTGCAGCGCCAGCTAGAATCTAGCAACGCTCAATACAAAAAACTCTCAGCAGAAATACACCGGACAGCAGCAAATAGCCACGAGATGGCTGAAATTTCTCACCACAGTTTCGTAGAGAGGCCAAATCTCCCCCCTGCAGTCAACAATCAGGGAATTTGGGACTGGAATCTCGAAACAGATGAGTTTTTTTATTCGGCGCGCTGGCAAGAAATGCTGGGCTACCAAGAAGGGGAAATCTCGAATCGCCGATCGGAATGGTGGAGTCGCATCCACCGAGATGATATTGACTCGGTAAAGGCAGCTTTAGAAGAACACTTCGCCCAAAAGACACCGGATTTTGCAGCAGAATATCGGATGTACTGTAAAGACGGCAGCACTGTGTGGGTGCTGAACCGGGGTCAAGTTTTACGCAGCGTTACTGGCAAACCGCTGCGGGTAGTAGGAACTCATACAGATATTACTCTAAACAAGCAGTTTGAAGTCAAAAACCGGGAGCAAGATCGAGAACAATTCCATCTATTTGACTCTTTGAAAGCAACAGTAATTTTCCACATAGATGCGGCGGGGGTTTGGAAATTCCTCAACCGCGCTTGGACGGAAATTACTAATTATGCGGTTTCCGAAAGTTTGCAAACTAATTTTTTAGAGTGGGTGCATCCAGATGAGCGCGAGCAATGTACAAATTTATTGGAGTCTTTGCTGTCCGGGAAGTCGGAATTTGAACGGCGAGAACTGCGATTTAAGTCTAAGTCGGTTTCGGAGAAAAACTCCTTGGGAATTCACAGTAATTCCGGCTTTGTTTCCGTGGAACTATTTGCCCAAGTCCGCCGGAATTCCCAAGGCGAAATAGCGGGAATTTTCGGGACTTTGCACGATGTCTACAACCGCCTCGAAGGAGTTGAGGAACTGCGGGAAAGCGAGCGGGCAATTCGATCGCTCTACGAGGTAATGGTGAGCTCGGAAGGCTCTTTTGACGAGCGAACGATGCGGTTGCTGGCAATGGGCTGTAGTCAGTTTGGGATGGATATCGGGCTGTTGGGCAGGGTTTTGGGCGATCGCTACGAAGTGATTGCGGCTTATGTACCGGAAGATTTTCCCTTTGGATTTGCTAAAGGAGACGGTTTTGCTTTGAGCAGAACCTTTGAGCGAGAGGTTTTGCGATCGAGCGAACCTATTTCTGTCGAATCAGCCGGCACTACTCAGTGGCGCAACCACCCCGCTTACAGTGTCCGCAAGTTGGAGGCTTTTGTGGGCACGAGGGTAATAGTGCAAGGGCGAGTTTATGGTACTTTGAGCTTTACTTCCCGCACCACTAAATCTCCTTTTAAACCGCTGAATTTTGAAATTTTAAAGTTGATGGGCAATTACATCGGCGCAGAAATTGCCCGCGAAGAGCGAGAGCGAACTTTGCAACGTCAGTACCAGCGCGTTTTACTACTCAAACAAATTACTCAAAAAGTGCGATCGACCTTAGACACTCAAGAAATTTTTCAAACTACCGCCACCCAAATCGGCCGCGTATTTGGTGTCAATCGCTGTACAATTCACACCTATCTTTCCGAACCTTATCCCCATCTTCCTTGCGTCGCGGAATACTTAGAACCCGGTCACGAATCGGCTTTAGATTTAGAACTTTCTGTCACTTATAACCCCTACACAGAAAAACTCCTCGCTGAAGATATAGCCCTGGCATCTCCCGATGTGTTTGCCGATCCTTTGCTCGAATCTTCGGGGCCGATGTGCCGCCGCATCGGATTAAAATCTATGTTGTCTGTTCGCACTTCCTATCAAGGAGAACCGAATGGAATTATTACTTTGCACCAGTGCGATGCAACTCGCCAGTGGACTCCAGACGAAATTGAACTATTAGAAGATGTTGCCGCGCAAGTCGGAATTACCTTAGCTCAAGCACAACTTTTAGAAACGGAAGTTCAGCGACAGCGACAGTTAGCCGAGCAAAATGAAGCTTTGGAGCAAGCGCGACAAGCGGCGGAAGTTGCTAATAGAGCGAAGAGCGAATTTTTAGCGACTATGAGTCACGAAATCCGCACTCCGATGAATGCGGTCATCGGGATGACTGGCTTGCTGCTGGATATGGAACTAACTCCTGAACAGCGGGATTTTGTGGAGACAATTCGTACCAGCGGCGATGCTTTGCTGACTATTATTAACGATATTCTCGACTTCTCCAAGATTGAATCGGGAAAATTGGATTTGGAACGCAGCCCCTTCGAGCTGCAAAACTGTATAGAAGAATCTCTGGAATTACTGGCTCCGAGAGCCTCAGAAAAAGGTTTAGAGCTGGCTTACTTTATTGATGATTCTGTTCCGAAAAACATTTTAGGAGATGTCACGAGGCTGCGCCAAATTTTGGTAAATCTGCTGGGCAATGCAGTTAAGTTTACAGAATCGGGAGAAATTGTGGTGTGCTGTACGGCTAGGGAAATTGAACCGGTAGCTGCTAACAGTTCGCCCGATAAAATTAATATTCTAGCGCCACAACTGCTAGTAATTAACCAGGGAGAGTTGGCACGTAGCAAACAATACGAGATTCAATTTGCTGTCCAAGATACAGGAATTGGCATTCCGCCAGACCGGATGGATCGCCTGTTTAAAGCTTTTTCGCAGGTGGATGCTTCGACAACGCGACATTACGGCGGGACGGGTTTGGGACTGGCTATCAGCCAGCGTTTGAGCGATATGATGGGCGGTACAATGTGGGTCGTCAGCCAGGTAAGTCCGGGGAGTTCTAAGTCTCATCCGGGAGTTTCTGCGATCGGACAAAGTATCGCTGGAAGGTCGCCTGCAGAATTTACTCCGCCGTCGATGTCGGGTTCGGGTTCGATTTTTTATTTCACGGTGACTGCGGAAGCGAATGACATCCGGGCTGAGGAAAAAAGGCCCGAATTTGCCGCTGGTAAGCGCTTGTTAATTGTTGAGCATCATGCCATTAACCGGCAAGTTTTGATCCGTCAGGCAGAGTCTTGGGGAATGATACCCGTGGCTGTAACTTCGGGTGCTGAGGCTTTGGAAATCATCAAAGGAAACTCGCCGCTCGATTTAGCTATTTTGGCGATGAATCTACCAGATATGGACGGTGTGGCTTTGGCTGTGGAGATTCGGAAATTTGAGCTGAGCAATTTCTCTGGCGACGAGGGTCTAAATCCGAATGTCAGCGTTAAAAACCCTCGCAAAATAGCACTACCTTTGGTGCTGTTTACTTATTTAAGTAAGGCGGAAGTTTGGAAAAAACTTGAAACTACCGAAGTACATTTTTCGGCTTTCTTAACTAAGCCTTTAAAACAGTCCCAGTTTTATAATGTGTTGCTGCAAGTTTTTGGATATGTTACTGGCAGAAGCGGTAGGGGAGAAGCTTCAAATGTGGTGACTTTGACTTCGGGATTGAAGTATTTTGAAAATTCTCAAGAACAACACCGCGTGCAGCGGACGCCTGCTGTTTTGAGGCAGGTGGCGACGAATTCTGCCGGACAGGATGGAACTAATTCTAGTCAGATTCGGATTTTGCTGGCTGAGGACAATGTGGTGAATCAAAAAGTTGCTACGCATTTACTCGACAGGATAGGATATCGGGCTGATATTGCGGGTAATGGGTTGGAGGTTTTGGAGGCGCTGAAGCGGCAATCTTACGATGTTGTGCTGATGGATGTGCAGATGCCGAACATGGATGGGTTGGAAGCGACGCGCCGCATTTGTCAGGAATGGCCGGCTAACAAGAAGCCGAGAATTATTGCGATGACTGCTAATGCGATGCAGGGCGATCGCGAAAAGTGTCTGGAAGCAGGTATGGACGATTATATTACTAAGCCGGTACGCCGGGAAGAGTTGGCGATCGCCTTGAGCAAGTGTTCACCTCTGATTCGGGATGAATTGGATGCGGTAACAGAGGAAAACAATCAAGATATTTCTGATGACATTGACAGTGATACTGCGGCATCTTCGAGCGTTCAACCGGGAGCCGATTCGCCGATTGATTTTCATATTTTGCAAAATCTCCGCGAGCTAGATGATGATGAAGACCCCGATTTTTTGGGGGAGCTGATTAAGATATATTTGGTTGACGCACCGCAACATTTAGAAACTATTAAGGAGGCTATTTTTCTGGGCGATGCTGATAGTTTGAAGCTGGCTTCTCACACGCTGAAGTCGAGCAGCGCCAATTTAGGAGCCGTGTCTTTTTCTGCTGTTTGCAAGGAGTTGGAGTATATGGGTCGCGCGGCGGTTGAGTCTGGAGGGGAACAGGTTTTTGATGTGAGTACGGCGCGCGATCGCCTGTTGGAAGCCCAAGCGGAGTGGGAAAAGGTGCGGGCGGCTTTTGAGACGGAATTGGAAACGGGGAAGTTGCGATCGCAAATAGGTTGACACTCCCTGACATGAAGGCGCAGGGATTCTTGGATCATCCAGTCGAACTTATCTCTGTTTTGTCACCACCAGCGAGTAGAGATCGGTCTGTCCCCCAGCGTGAATTCCGGTGTGCCCCACCGTATTTAAATTGATTCCTGCCTGCTTCAAACCCTTTACCAAAATGTTTTTTCCGGCATTGTGATCGCGATCTAACACCGCACCACAACTACAAATATGGGTTCGAGTTGACAGAGTTTTCTTGACTAGGTTTCCACAATTTGAACAATCCTGGGAAGTGTACTGAGGTGGAACAGCAATTACTGTTTTGCTGTACACTTTTCCAAAATATTCCAACCATTGAGCAAACAATGACCACGCCACATCGCTAATTGATTTAGCGAGCTTGTGGTTTTTAACCATGTTCCGCACCTGAAGTTCGACCTAGGCTACGAAATCGTTAGATTTCACCGCGCACAAGGCCGTCTTTATGGCGAAGTCTTTACGCTGCCGACTAACCTTTAGGTGCTTTCTTCCTAACTTGTTGAGCGCTTTTTTCCGGTTTCTGGAACCTTTCTTTTTCCGAGAAACTCGCTGATGCAATCTCTTCAAAGCTTTTTCACTTTTTCTGAGATACCGAGGATTAGGAACTGTTTCACCGTCGCTGTCAGTATAGAAGTGGTTTAACCCGACATCTATGCCAATAAATTTACCAGTAGAAACGGGTTCCTCTTTTCGTTCAACGTTGATGCAGAATTGGGCGTAGTATCCGTCGGCACGACGCACAACCCTGATTCGTTTAATCTCATCGGGCGCATAGAAATGCAAATCCCGACTGCCGATTAACTTAAATCTCCCAGCAGCAAAACCGTCCTTAAATGTTAGACATCTTTTGTCGGTAGAAAGCGCCCAACCGGATTGCTTGTACTCAACGGAACGAGTATGTTTCTTGTACTGTGGATATCCCTTTTTTCCGGGTTTTTTCCTTTTGCAATTAGCAAAGAAACGTTGGATAGCAAAAATGGCACGTTCCGCTGAAGCTTGACGTGCCGTCGAATTAAGCTTGCCCGCCCATTCAAACTCTTTTGCCATAACCGCGCATTGTTTGTACAGGTCTACTAGCTTAATCCCTTGATTGTCTACCCAATGTCTAAGAGTTTTATTTCGGACAAATTGAGCCGTCCGAATCATGTCGTCTATGATTCGATATTGTTCCGCTTTGCCCTTCAACTTAAACTCTAAAACTATCATTGGAATAGTCTCTCACTTTTGCTAAAACTTTTACTTACAAGTCTGTATATTTAATAATTATTCATATTACTTATAATTAAAGCCGTCCTATAAGGACGGGGCTTTAGACCCAGTTTCTTGGTAAGAGGTTATTTGTTATTTGTTATTTTCTATTTGTTGGTTGTTATTGGTTATTTGTCAGTTTCAATAACCAATAACCAGTGCCCCATGCCCCATGCCCCATGCCCCATGCCCCATGCCCCATGCCCCATGCCCCATGCCCAATGCCCCATGCCCCATGCCCAATGCCCCATGCCCCATGCCCAATGCCCAATGCCCCATGCCCCATGCCCATATTTAACTTTCACCTAAATACGCTTTGCGAACAGTTTCATTTGACTGCAAATCGCTAGCCGTACCAGCAACTACAACCTGACCGGTTTGGATGACATAGCCGCGGTGGGCTACACTTAAAGCCATACGGGCGTTTTGTTCCACCAGTAAAATAGTTGTTCCTTCAGCATTAATATCACGGACGATCGCAAAAATTTGACTGACTAACATCGGTGCCAATCCCATACTCGGCTCGTCCAATAATAACAAGCGGGGGCGCGACATCAAAGCCCGGGCGATCGCCAACATTTGCTGTTCGCCGCCGCTGAGAGTTCCCCCTTTTTGACTAATTCTTTCTCGCAAACGGGGAAATAAATTTAATGCTTTTTCCATATCTGACTTGATACCGAGAGTATCGTTGCGGAGATAAGCACCCATTTCCAGGTTTTCTTGCACCGTCATGCGCGGAAAAATCAACCGCCCTTCGGGACTTTGAGAAATCCCCAAACGGACGATCGCCTCTGTAGATAGTGCTTCTAAAGGCTTTCCCTCAAATAATACAGTGCCTTGGCGCGGGCGCAGCAGTCCTTGAATCGTGCGGAGAGTGGTCGTTTTCCCCGCCCCGTTGCTGCCGATTAATGTCACAACTTCTCCCTGCGAGACTGTTAGCGATACTCCTTTGAGAGCGTGGATATTTCCGTAGTAGGTGTGAATGTCTTTGATTTCCAACATAATTGCTCTTTGTGGGCTATCTTTACCTAAATCTTAATCAAAATATGGAGATATTTACCCATTAACCATGTCCATCTTCTTCTTTTCCTAAATATGCCTCAATCACGCGGGGATCGGCGCGAACTTCTGCCGGAGTTCCCTCAGCAATTTTAGTACCGTACTCCATAACACTAACGCGATCGCTAATTCCCATCACCACTTTCATATCATGTTCAATCAGCAAAATACTCAAATTCAACTCATCGCGAATCCGGTAAATAAAGCGAGTTAAATCAGCCGTTTCGTTCGGGTTCATCCCTGCCGTCGGTTCGTCCAAAAGCAACACTTTCGGATCGGAAGCCAAAGCCCTGGCAATTTCCAATCTACGCTGGTCGCCGTAGGAAAGGTTTTTTGCCAACTCCGGCGCTTTAGAAGCACCTAAACCGACAAAATCAAGCATAGTGAGCGCTTTTATTTTAGCTTCCCGCTCCTCCAGATTGGCAGTGGGAGGGCGGAGGATTGCACCCAACAAACCTGTTTTTAATCGGCAGTGTCTACCTACTAAAACATTATCCAGCACAGTCATGTTGTTAAACAAGCGGATATTTTGAAACGTTCTAGCAATGCCGAAAGTTGTCAGGCGATCCGGAGGCAAACCCGTTATATTCTTCTGTTCTAGGAGCAACTGACCCGCACTCGGTTTGTAGATACCTGTCAGCATATTAAAAAATGTAGTTTTTCCGGCACCGTTGGGGCCGATCAAACTGGCGATCGAGCCTTTTTCCAATGTTAAACTAACCTGGTTAACGGCAGTCAAACCGCCGAATCGCATTGTAAGTTGCTGTGCTTCTAATAATGACATTTTGGTTTTATTTCCTCTGCTGTAGGGTGCGTGACTGCGAATAGATTTGGGCCCAGTCTAACAGGGCTGTGGCGTCACGCACCTTCCTGAATATACCGGGGTTCGATCTTCTCCGGTAGGGTGCATGACTGCAAATAGATTTAGGCGGAGTCTAGCAGGGCTGTGGCGTCACGCACTTTCCTGAATATCGTTGCCGCCAATTCACAAGCAAGACTGCTGCTAATGCCATCGGAAACGATAAAAAGCCCTTGCGATCGGCAAGCCAACGATCTTGATTGTGCTGCTGTACGCCACCTGGATGGGAAGGGCTAGCATAGGCGCAAGTGTGGTTATCTATGGAAGTAGTACGCATCACAGCACCCTCTGTAATGCTTGCTTCAACTCAGCAGCCGTTTTGAAACAGAGACTAGGTTTGTCAATCAGCGCCAAGTCAATGACTTCTGCTAAACTCTTTGGAATTAAAGTATTTCGCTGGCGAATGGGAATCGGCTGGGTGTTTAATGCTACTGCCAAGGCATCTTGACCTTTGGGAAAATTACGGGGATACAAACCAGTAAGCATATTGTAAAGACACGCTGCAGCAGCCCAAACATCAACATCTGGTTTGACGTATTTGAAATCGAGTACCTGCTGTCTGGGCATGAAATGAGGTGTCCCCCACGCATTTGAGTTATCTGGAGTGTGACCGCTTAAACCAGCTAAATCGAACGCTTTGGCTAAGCCGTAATCTCCCACCTTTGCGATCGCTTTACCTCCAACAGTAGTTAGAAATATGTTACTGGGTTTGAGGTCGCGATGAACCAGACCCCGTGCCTGTTTAACCGTACCATCAGGTAAATTAACTGGAGGGAGTTCTATATTATGGGCGTATTCCAGACCGTCTAAGGTTTGAAAAATAATCTCTAGGGCAGTATCAAGAGGCAATCGACCACTCTGCTGTCGCATTAATTGGGCAATACTGCCACCGTTACAATAATCTAGAGTGAAAAAGAAAGTACCGTCAAACTCGCCAGAATCCCGCAGTTTCACTAAATTGGGATGTTGAAGGAGTTTAGTATTTTCTATTTCGCGTAAAAACAAGTTGCTAGCGCGGCGATCGGCTGCGCGTTGAGGCAGCATTACTTTAAGTGCTATTTCCTCTTCTGTATCGTTATAGCAAGCTAAATAAACCGCACCGAATCCTCCCTTGCCTAATTCTTTTAAGATTCTGTAGCCTTGGATTGCAGACAGATTAGGTTCGCCTGTTTTTGCTTGTTGCAATAAGCGTTTGAGAATTTCAAAGGTATCAGATTCAATAGCCGAAATAGCTATCTTTTCTGGTTGTATTTCCGCATCACTAACTATTTCAATGCTGACTCTAAATACAATATTTCCAATACAAAATTCATCGCCCTCTTTCAAATCGCAAAAGGGATAGTCCTGTTCGCTGTTTGGGTTTTGACCTTCTTTGCGCTGTCCGATCGAGGTACCGTTAACATAAGTACCCATTAGGCTGCCATAGTCTCGCACCCGGATGTTTGGCGGGTTGATATCAAGTACGCAGTGATAGCGCGAGATAGTGCTATGAGCTTCGTCATTAGGCAGCTTGGGCTGGCAGTCATCAGCGCGACCGATGATTGTAGTAATAATTTCATTGAAAATAAATTTTTGATCGGCGAGTTTTCCAGAAGTGATGGTGAGAATAATTTGACTTAACATGGTTGACAAGTTTGAGGATAAAGAGATTATTGTTATTTTTGCACTGAAGGAAGAGGGCTTAATAAGATGCCTAAAATTTTTTCCACATCTCTCAGATAATACTCGATCGTATCAATATACACAATCTTGCCCTCTAATTTCACAAATCTCCAATTTATGATGTTACGGCTCCATAAATTGTTTTAATTTCATTTTCTTCTCGTTCGTTAAACAACTGAGCCGCTAACATTTGGGCTACGCATTGTCCCAGCCCAGCTTTAATATCTTCTTTTTTGGTCTCAACAAGCATAATAATAGGTGCTTTGATCAACAATTTTTCTGGTGACAAACTCATTAAAAAATCACAAGTCCCATTTAATCCCTTTTCTGGAGCGACATTAAATTCGGAACCAGAGAATAGACCAACTTGATAATTAACCTGTCGCCTGACTTCCAGTAATATTGGAGCAATAATCATCTCGGAGCGGGCTTTTTCTGTGTTTATGTCTAAAGCTACTGAAGCATTTTTCTTCAATGAAAGTTTAATAGTTTCACTAGGTTCTACTTCGGGTATATCAGCAAATGAATCTAGGTTTTCGTTTAGAGTTAAGTCAAATTGTTTGACCAGTTCATTCAGTTTGAAATCGCTATAAGCCATCTTAAATTTCCTCCTAATTTTGATTAAGACTTTCTCGTGGGCTTAACGAGTTTATAGAATATTTTGCAAAAGGAAATTGGAAATACTATAGCTAAAGGGATAGATAGCCAATAAGAAATCAGCCAGCCAAGACTAAAAATATGCGTCAAAATTACCATAGACAGCACATAAAATATCCAAAATAACAATTTATTATCTTTTCTCTTTTTCTCACCCAATAATCTATCTATCACATCACTCAGCAACATGGCCGGAATAATCGATAAGAAGAATGCTCGCCATAAAGCAAAGTCCCACAAGTCTACAATAGTATAGAAGAAAAGGGCGTAAGAGCATACAAATGTGACTGCCAGGAATGCTTCAATTGAAATAAAATTATATACACTGCCCACGAACTTTACACCCTTTACTATGTATGGCTGTAACCAGCTATAAAGTTCTTGCAGACCAATCAAAATAGGAGCAACAAAGATAGCGATAGGGAAGGATAATATTGGGAATACAAAGGATATAAGAATGGCTATGATAATTGATAGGAACAGGCTTAAACTAAGATAATTTGTTAGTGCATAAAGAGTTGTTATACAGATAGCTGCTCTAATCAATAAAGTGTTGATATCTTCTCTTACTTTGACGTAATGCTCGAAAGGGGATGAAAAATGAAACAGCAAATTCAGAGGATTTATGATAAAAAGAGAAAAAAGTCTAGCGTTAATATCATTAGGCTTAATTGAACCGTAACCTGCAAATGATAAAGTTATAAGTAAATTTTGAAATTCCTGTTCAGACCAAAAAATACTATTCTCAATACGAGTCAGAAAGTCTCGATCAAGACTTTTCCCTAAACTCAGAGAAATTGCATCTTTCCACTCCTCATCACTTTTAGACTTAGCATCACGAGTTAGTGCTTTAGTAATCTCTTCCTCACTTGGTTTTGTATCTGTTGGCAAGCTAGCAACATATGGCGTACTTAGTGCCAAAAAATTCACTAAATATGTTTGAATTTTTTGATCGTCTTCTTTTTCACATTTTCTCAGTTGCCAATCTAAAAACCAGACTTTAATTTCTCCATTCCAAGATCCGGATAAGACGTATTTCATATCTGGGCTAAAGCATACCGATCTAATACTATCTATATGTCCTTCAAAAATCCGTAAACATTTTGCAGTCTTGACATCCCATAGGCGCGCTGTATTATCTACACTTCCAGAAAGTGCATATTCTCCATCTGGGCTGAAGCAAACTGAAAATACTTTTTTTGTGTGACCCTTAAATTCTCGAACCACACCAGTTTTAGTGGTTAAAAGCTGAAAATTTTCATAATTTCCAGCTACTAGGATATATTTCAGATCCAAACTCATCTGCATTGAGTAAATATCTACTAGGTTGTTTTTTGAGTAACTAGACAGGTAGCTATTCGTCGAAAGTTTCCAGATTTTTATCTGTCTTTTCGCTGACAAATAATACTGCTCATCAGGACTCAAGCAAAGATGATAAACTTTATTCCCATGTCCTTTATTAACTCGTAAACAACGGCCTGTTTGAACATCCCATAGCCTAATAGTGCCATCTAAACTTCCAGACAAGGCAAAGTAGGTATCTGAAGTCCAGCATATTGACGTTATCCCATCAGTGTGTCCTTCAAAATTACGAATACACCTACCTGTTTCTACATTCCAAAGTTTGAGCATTTTATCATTCCAATTACCAGATAAAATATATCTCGCATCCCGACTGAGATAGGCTACGGTATCACCTGCTTCGTGTCCTTCAAATCTCTGGATAATTTGCCTTGACTCTATATCCCAAAGTAATATTTTTCCATCACCACTGCTAGACAAAACTGATTTTGCGTCAAAACTAAAGCAAATAGAGGTTACTCTTGAACCATGCTCTAAAAAAGTTTCACCTTCCCATGCACTTCTCAGAGAAAGTTTAGGAAAATTTTGATAAAGGCTAGTCCAAGCAGTGAATAATTCTTTGCTTTTGTCATATCCCGGTAGAGAGCGAGCTGTTGCTATATGTTGACCGTATGCCAGCATATCGCCTTGGGAAAAAGCTATCTGGGCTGCTGCTAATTCCTGTTCATAAGCTTGATTGGTGGCAATTATCTTTTCAGTTTCAATAACCTGGCATAACCTAATAGGAGCAAAATAGGGAGTTGATGGATAACCAACAGACCACATCTGAATAGTTGTATCAGCACTACCTGATAAAGCTGTTCGACCATTCGCACTTAGACAAATTGAAAAAATAGCTTTTTCATGCCCAATAAAAGTGTGTAAACATCTTCCTGTAGCCACATCCCACAGTCTCAAAGTTGCATCTAAACTGCCAGAAAGAGCAAATTTACCATCAGGGCTAAAACAAACTGACCAAACTTGATCCTTGTGACCTTCAAACGTTTTCAGACATTCACCTGTACTCGTATCCCAAAGTTTTAACGTACTATCTAAACTCCCAGAAATAGCATATAGCCCATCAGGATTGAGACAAACTGACTGAACTGCCTTTGTATGACCTACAAAAGTTTGTAGACATTTACCCTGTTCTACATCCCATAGTTTAAGAGTTTTATCATCACTACCAGAAAGAATAAAATTGCCTTCAAGAGTAGAAGCTATAGAATTTACCTTACCTTCATGCCTAGTAAAATTTCCTCTGATTTCTCTAGTTTTTATATCCCATAGCTCTATGGTTCCGTTATTGTTACCGAATATAACAAGCTGTCCATTTACACTCAAGTGACCAATAGAACTAGATTCATAAGATTTTCCTTCTTCTTTGAATTCTCTGATATATCCTTGGTTAATATCCCATAATTGGTGTTGTGAACCATTAATAGCACCATTTACGAGAACGGAATAACTATCCGATCTTACAGAAATAGATGTTAACAAGCACAAACCTTCCATCGTAAAAGATTTATGAACCTGCCCACTTTGTAAATCCCATACATAAAGTTTAGACTCGTTTGTTGTTATATTTTTTAGAGATATATAGCTTATAGATAATCCATACTTTGTATCTGAAGTAATCCCAACTGATCTTATAGGAAGATCGATATCCCAATCTATCAACTCCTTCTCAAACCGATTTGAGTTAGGTAATCTTTCTTGAGCTAAACGCAGCGCCTTTTGTACTTCTGACTGCTGCACCTGCTCTGCCGGAATCTGGTTCAGAGACTTAATAGCCTCCTCACAATTATTCCGCTCTAAATGCACCAACGCCAGCAGGTAGTGAGCGTTCCAATTCTCAACATTCGCATCCCGCACTTTCTCCAAATCCTTGACTAAAATATCGTCAGTAATTCGGCAGGCTCTCCACAAAATCAAGCCCCGATTGTAGGTCGATTCTGGATGTAGTGGATTAACTTCTAAAGCCCGATCCCACAAGTGCATCGCCTCTTCTATCTGACCCAAATCCAACAACGACACCGCTCGGTTATTGAGACTGTCTGCAATATCTTTACCCGCCTCTGGTTGAGGACGAGGATATGCTTCTCCCATCTCCTGCTGGTAAATAACTTTCAGCGCATTTGCCACATCCACGATCGTGCGGGGACGGCGTTCTGGGTCTTCTCGCAAACATACCCATAGCAGTTCGGCTACGCTTTGCGGCAAAGGTGGCGTATTCTCTTGCAGCGGTTCGCTTTCTATGATGTAGAACTCACGAGCATAAGCAACTTTCACCCCCACATCCCATCGCCGTCCTCCCTTAAACATTTCTAAAACCGATAATGCCCAACTCCATAAGTCAGTGCGTCGCGTCAAGGTTTGTTGGAGATATTGCTCTGGAGAGCAATAAGCGGGTGTACTGCCACTTCCTTCAACTTGCAAAGTTTGGTCAGGCGATCCTTCTATTGCGCTAACTTGTATAGGACGCGCCCTTGCCAATCCGAAATCCGTCACCTTAACCGTTCCATCAAGAGTCATCATCGTATTACCAGGCTTGACATCCTGATGAATTAACCCCTGTTCGTGGGAGTAATGCAGTCCCCAAGCAAACTGAATCGCAATATCAAGAATTCGCTTGAAAGACTCAGCGTGTCCCCCTTCATAAAGCTTTGGCAGTTCCCCATCTTTTCCGTAAATCCAATCATGCAAACTTCCCCCGCCGACAAATTCCGCAAACACGCGGGGGCTTTTGCCTAACTTGCGAACGTAGAAGCAAGTGACAATATGGGGATGCAAACCCAGTTTTACCCAAGTCTCAGCCTCTCGGATAAAATTCTCGACTCCACCAATTTTTTCAAGTTGCTCTGCTTGAGGAGTCTTGACAGCTAGACTGATATTCCAGCCAGTGTGGAGGACTTTATAAACTTTTCCGAAGCCACCTGTGCCAAGGATACCTGTTACTTCGTACAAATTGAGCAGGCGATCGCCCACTTCCCACTCATCAGGAACCTCTACCTCAGCTTGTACAACAGAAGATGGATCTATATACAGTCCAGCATAGATATTGGATGCCAATTCTGGCTGTAGATTCTCCAATTCTCCCAAATTTGAATCAGGCTGTAGCGAACTATTTTCCTCTGGGACATCATTATCTAGTTTCTGACTCACCAATAATTGCTCTTCATACTTTTCAGCTTCATCTGCCAACATTCTCAGAACAGAGGTGCGGACTTTGGGCGGCTTAATCCGTAAATTTTCCAAAACTCTAAGAGCAACCCCGTCTCCTTCCCGAATCAAACCTAACAACAGATGTTCTGTACCAACATAGTCGTGACCTAATTGTTCTGCTTCTTGCAGGGACAGTTCTAAAAGTTTCTTTGCTCGTGGAGTAAAAGGAATTTCTTCACTGACTTCTTCTGACCCTCGACCAATGATTTTTTCAACCTCTATCTGAGCATCGTCTAGCTTTACTCCCATCTCGGTGAGGACTTTCGCCGCCATCCCTGTTTCTTGCCCAATTAACCCTAAGAGAATTTGCTCCGTACCGACAAAGTTATGACCTAAGCGACGGGCTTCCTCTTGTGCTAGTAGCACTACTTTGATACCTTTTTCAGTAAATCGCTCGAACATTTTTTTCTTAGTTAGTTTGGCAATTAATCAGTTATTGTTTTCTCTCACTATCTGATTTTTTGTCTGCTTCTTCAATCCAAAGTTTGAGGATTTTTATAGGAATTCCCACAGGCATATAAACAGCCATTAGCAATTCAATTCCACCTTCAACGAGCATTTTTTGTAACATTTTTCTGCTCAAAGGTTCCTGAGTTGCTCGCTTCATCACTGAGCGCAGCCTGTCTTTGAGTTCTGGATTGCGATTAATCACCCGCTCAATTACTTCTGGAACTTTCAACAACGGCTGGCGCTGTACAGTTTGCATAACAATTTCTATTGTATTAGCCGTACTAGGGTCAGCTTGAGAAACTTGTTCGAGTAATTCCTGGATCTGAGTTATAGCTTCTGCTTCATCTCGTCCGAAAACAAGCTTACTTATGGCTTCTTGCATTTGTTCGACGCGGATGCGCTCGTCTTCATTCAATTGTTCCACAGGCAACCCGCAGCGTTGCGCGATCGCCGCGACTACTTCTTCGCGCCCAATGCTAGAAACCATTAATGGATCGCTACCGCCAGAAAGAGAAACAAGGCGAACACTCGCACAAGCTCGATCGATCGAGTCAATGGCTTTTTCTGGTAAGTGAGCATCAGGCAAGTAACGCACAGACATCTCTACCGATACTTCAATAGCAGAATCCAAAATTTTTAAACCGTGATGTTTCTCCAAGTTAGATCGCAGTCCCTTGAGGATGGCTATAGCTTCTTCAGGAGTTGGTTCGTCAATCTGAATTACCTGAAAGTGTCGCATCAATGATTCATCTGTTCCCAAAACTTGGCTGTCTGCGTCGCCCGATACAGTACCAATACATTGCAACTTCCGCTGTGTTATAGCTAATTTGAGCAAATTAGCAAATGCGATCGTCTGTTCTGCTTCTGAAGCAAAAATTTTGTGGATTTCCTCTATAAATAGGATGATATCTTCCCCTGAAGCCTCTTCGATCGCAGTTCTGCATCTTTCCTCAATCTCGCTCTGATTTTTCAGGCCCGTTAACAATGCCGGAAAAGACACTTCTACTATCCGTTTATCCTCCAGCCCTGGCAACGCTTTAGTTCCCACCATTCGCTGAGCTAATCCATTAACAATAGAAGTCTTGCCTACGCCAGATTCACCCACCAAAAGCGCATTCTGCTGACGGTGCTTTATCAACACTTGTGCCAAACTGCGAATTTCAGAACGCCGCCCGATAACTGGGCCAAGTTGGTTCTCACGCGCTTGATCGGTTAAGTCTCGCCCAAAGCGATCCAAAAAAGGTGTCTGCTTCAAAGTTTGCAGGTTCTTTGATTCAGCAGCTTCTGTGTTAATAGTTTCTTCAAAACCTGATGCTGCATCGCCGAAAAAGCTTTCTTGAATATTACTAATATCCATTCCCTCGAGAATATTAGCCCACGCAGGTGCTGGCAATTCCAACAGCGCCTGTAACAAGTGATGAGGACGTGGGAGATTCCCTTGTTTCCATGCAATCTCTTCTGCCCGCCGAAAAACCTGTCGCGACTCTTGGCTGCGAGACATTCCTCGCCCGGTATCCACATTTGGCCCAAGGTTAGCAACAACGGATCGCAAGCGACGGCGAAAGGTTGTCGGGTTCATATCAGCTTGTTGGAACTTTTGCTTTAGCTCAAGAATGTCAGCCTCGAACTCAGGACGTTGACCCTGTTTTTCTACAGGAGGTGTTGTAAAGAAGCGTTCTAAATCCAAATCGCAAAGCTTACACAGTCCAATCAATAGATGGGAAGGCTCTATTTCGGTAGCGTTACTTGCCTTAGCTTCAACCGCGGCAATTTCCCAAGTAAAAATCAGGCTTGGCGAGTAGTCTGCCATAACCAACGACCTCCATGATTCTGGGACAAGAATATTCTAAGTTGTCGTTACCAACGAAAGTTGACACTAAAATTGTATCTTTGTAAAGAATTACACTTAATTATACAGTATATTATTACTTCTGGTTTGTACACTAAGCGATCGCGCACCACTTTTTTAATAGCTGCCCCTTCGTTAATGGGCTACAGCCAAGATACGCGCTTTCCGAAGACAGAAGATTAAGAAACTTAACAAAGCTGAGTCAACTTGTGCTTAGTCTAAACTCCTATTTGATAAGGTGCGTCAGCAGCAAATTGTGTGACTTGAGTCAAATCTATTGACTGACGCACCCTACTACATTTTCTAAAGTACAAACAAAATAAAACTTAAAAAGATTAGATTCTAGCGAACGACCAGGGCGATATTGTGCGTGTAAATCGGCAGTCGAAAAGTTTTCAATAACTTTGAGATTGAGTTCGTCAGCCAAAGTTGCAATGTTTTCAAACCCAGTAATCCACCGTGCATACATACTTTCGTATTTATCTATGTAATCATTGATATCTTGGTAGCCCGTTGTTCTCAAAATTACCTTTTCCGACATATAATCAAAGGACAATCGAAAATTCTCAACATAGTCGCGAATTTGTTCTAACACAAATATTACATCTTTTTTGTCAAGCAAGGTTGTGTTGCCTTCCCACAAAAAATATGTCGGTCGAGCGAAATCAAATTCACTCTGTTTGAGCAAGGAGATTAAACCGTCTTTTACGTAATCGCCGGGGATGTAGCGAACATTAGCAGTAACTTTGTTAGCTTTGAGAGTTTCTTCTTTTAATTGAAAAGTCGCGCGATCGTCTATTTCAAAATAAGTGACTTTTTCGCCATTAATTCTAGCAGCGCGAGTATCCAAGCCTGAACCTAAAATAACTACTTGCTTGCAACCTCCTAAAATTTGATTTGACAAAACATCATCAAAATATTTAGTCCGCAACTTAACCATTTCTTTAGCGGCGGGAGAGCTTTGAGCTATGTGGCTAGCTACTTTTTTTGTTTCCTCATTCAGCCATATTTTTACTACATGATCAGTATACAGAGGAATTGCCTCTTCATTCTCTTCTGCTCTAAATTCCGCAACGATAAAAGCAGTACCAGTTACATTTTTCATGGCTAATCTTTCACCCTTACTAAGTAGTTGGTTACAAATAAACATTAGATGGGGAGGGGGTTTTTACACCCCTAAACTCCCTTGTATCTTAGATGTTGCACCATTCTAAATAAGGTTTTTATGAACAGGCAAGATGCCTGTTCCACAAAGAGTGAATTTTATTGTGGAACAGGCATCTTGCCTGTTCTTGAGAATGGTGCAAAATGTGAGTTGCATCCTAGATTCTTAGCTAAACCCGCCTACAAAATACTATGGTTTTTGCCCTTACCTACTTATTGACTTCTCGCATCTGCTAAAGACTCATTGCTCGCTTCAGCATCCGAATGCAGTTCAGCTTGGTGTATTTTATCAGGAATCAGTCCCTCCGGCCGCACAAGCATCATGACAACAAGAGTTAGGCCGAATAGAAATAAGCGCATTTGAATCGGGTCTAAACTGGTTGCCAGAAAGTCTCGCAACTGGGGAATTGCAATCCTGGGGAGTACAAAAGTATTCAGAAAACCCTTGAGGACTTGCGCTAATTGTGGCAGATAAAGTCGATCGGCAGACATGATAATGATAGCCCCCAAAATCACCCCGGTCATGTTGCCCAAACCGCCTAAAATCACCATACACAGGATGATTACCGACACCGAGAAATCGAAAACGCTGGGAAAAATTGCGCTGATATAGGCGGCGTAAAACGCGCCTGCAAACCCCGAAAACGTCGCTCCCATCGCAAAAGCCGAAAGTTTGGTTTTGACCAGGTTAATCCCCATCGCACTAGCCGCTAATTCATCTTCGCGCATGGCATTCCACGCCCTCCCCAAGCGGGAATCTCGCAGCCGCGAAATCATGAAGTAAGCGAAGACAACTAGCAGCAAAATTAGGTAGTACCAGGGAAAGTAGTTGCCGGTGCTGAAAGTGCCGACGATGGGGAGAGATGGACGCCCGATCGGGTTTATTCCTGCTTCGCCGCCGGTGAGGTTAAAAGGTCGATCGCACCCAACCAGACACAGCACCAACTCGGGTTTACCCAAAACAGCCGCAACAATCTTCGAGACTGGTTCGTCGATGCGAATCGCGGTTAAATTCCTAAAGACAACCGGGATAATTTCGCCAAAACCGAGGGTAACAATCGCCAAATAATCGCCCTTGAGCCGCAGTGTCGGAATACCCAGGATTACGCCCGCGATCGCAGCTACACCGGCCGCGATCGGCAATACCACCCAAAAGTTCCAAGCAATATTTAACTGCCCAGAAGATAGCAAAGCCGTCGTGTAAGCGCCGATCGCAAAAAACGCCGCATATCCCAAATCCAACAAACCCGCAAAACCCACCGTAATATTCAAACCCAGCGCCAACATAATAAAGATTTGAATCTGTACTACAGTAGCAATCCAGCCAGTCTGAGCCTGAATGTCGATAAACGGAAACAGAATTAGAATAAAAGCTAATGTCACCAGAGTTGCCAGTCGCTGGCGTTCCCCCTGCAAACCCTGCAAAGCACCCATTAACGTAGCTGTCAAAATTGCGATCGTCAAACTGCAAATCCCGTACAGCAGCGTCGTCGGCAAAGCAACAGCAGGTTGACCAGACAAAGGCCTAATCAAAACCCCTTCTACCACACTCGCAACTAACAGCCAAACTCCCAATCCCAAACCGGCTAAACTGCCGATACTCGCACCCATTTTCGGGCTGTAAACCTTCTGATCCCGACAGCTCATAAAGCCCGCAGCCGTACCCATCAGCCAGCCGATCACAGTGCCGCTCCAACCGCCGAATAACAAAACCGTCAAAGAGGCGATCGCCCCTAAAATACCGCTCGATTTAATTGCTTGGATTATTTTATTAGTCATTAGTCATTAGTTATTAGTCATTAGTTATTAGTCACTGTTCACTGTTCACTGTTCACTGTTCACTGTTCACTGTCAACTGTCAACTGTCAACTGTCAACTGTCAACTGTCAACTGTCAACTGTCAACTGCTATATACTGGAACTGTTACCGCAACACACTTCAAACGGGCGATCGCTATATGGTACAAGCACCTCAAAAAACTATCACCCTCGACGAGTTTTTGCAACTCCCAGAAACCAAACCCGCTAGCGAATACATCAAAGGTGCGATTTTACAAAAACCTATGCCACAAGGAAAACACAGCACAATTCAGGGAGAACTTATCACGAGGGTTAATGCAGCGGGCAAACCTCAGCGGATTGCTTGGGCATTTCCAGAACTTCGCTGCACCTTTGGCGGACGTTCTATTGTCCCCGATGTCGCGATTTTTGTTTGGAATCGCATTCCCCTAGACGCTGACGGCGAAATTGCCAATACATTTAATGCTCACCCAGACTGGACAATAGAAATTTTGTCCCCAGCCCAAAGCCAAACCAAAGTCACAAACAATATTTTGCACTGTTTGAATGCCGGTTGCCAGATGGGTTGGTTGCTCGATCCCGATGAAAAAAACATTTTAGCCTATCCCGCAAGGCAGCAGCCGATTTCCTTGCAAGAACCAACAGATATACTCCCGATGCCCAATTTTATGCCGGAAATGCAGTTGACTTTAGGCGAAGTTTTTGGCTGGCTCAAACCTGGCTTTAGTATCGAACCGAAAATAGTGGAATTGAGTAAATAATAGGCGATCGCGCATACTCATTTCTTAATTTACGCACTACGCTGCTCAGTGCGATTTTCCTCAAGGGCGATCGGGATCAGTTGAACCTCCAATCGCTGATTGAGCGCACGTGCAATTTTTTGCAGCATTAAAAGCGAGTGTTCCTCATACTCAGCATCTTCAAGCTCCGCAATCACCGAATGTTTTGTCCCAATGCGATCGGCAAGTTGCTGTTGGGTCAATCCTGCTTGCGTCCGAGCACGATAAATCAGTTGTGCAAGTTCTGCATTGAAAGAGGATTCTTTAATCATTTCCTCCATTTCAGGATCTTCAGAGGTCATTTGTTGAAGGATCTTCAGTGCATCATTCGTCTTCGCCATCTTCTGTTTCCTCCACATAGGTATGAACTGCTGGATTGGCTTCAAATTGAGCCTTTTGCTGAATTGCCCGCTCAATCTCTGTATCAGGGACTCGATCCTCATCTTTTGTGATGGCATGAGCCAAAATTGCTACATTCTGCCCATTAAAGAAGTACAAAATGCGATACTGCACTCGGAGATGCTTTGCCCGTAATTCATAAATTCCGTCACGCAGGTAATCTGCCACAGGTCGTCGTAACTCGTAACCTGTACTTGCTAGTTGTTGAATTCGCGCAACACAGTTGGCATAGCCTTTGCGATCGTGCTTCAGGAGTATCTTAAGCCATTCCAGAACTGGAGCCGCGCCTTCTCGATCTTGATAAAAAATAACTTTTGTTTCGGGCACAGTTTTCGACCCTCGTCATCCACATTTACTTTATCACAATATTGCTATAATTAGCAGATTTGGTGATGCGAGGCAGAGCCTCTAGACATCAGTTCCCAAGCCGACCCTGGGAACCAGTTAAATTGCTTGAATTATCTTGTTTGACATATTCCCCTTTTTCCATTTCCCAATTAAACCTTTTCCTGAACATTTTCTCCCAACAAACCCCCAGGCCGAAAAGCCAAAATCACCACCAAAACCCCAAACACCCAAGCATTAGTCCAGCGGCTCGACAAATACTGATCGCTCAAAGACGAAAGCAACCCAATCAAAACCCCCCCCAACATCGCCCCGACAATATTGCCAATTCCCCCCAAAACTGCTGCCGTAAAAGCCCTCAAACCCGCCGTAAACCCCATCGTAAAAACAATAGTATTGTTGTACAGACCAACCAGAATCCCCGCCGAACCCGCCAAAGCTCCCCCAATCAAAAAAGTCAGAGCAATAATCTGATCCACATTAATTCCCATAATTTTAGCAGCATCCCGGCTTTGAGCAGTTGCCCGCATCGCCTTTCCCAGACGAGTGTATTGCACAAACACATGAAGCAAAACCATCAATACCACCGCCACCACCAACACAATTAAATCTTTCGTAGTAAATACAATACTCGTTTGAATTCCCAAAGCTTTGAAAATATCAACTCGCGGCAACAAATCGGGAAAACTTTTCGGCGCAGCAGAATTAGAACCCATCACCGGAATAAAAGCTTTCAATCCTCCCCAAAACAGCCCCATATTTTGGAAAATAAAAGAAACTCCAATTGCCGAAATTAAAGGAGCTAAACGAGGAGCATTTCGCAAAGGTCGATAAGCATACTTTTCCACAACAATATTCAACCCAGCACAAAACACCGAACATACAATTAAAGCAACTAACATCACCGGTATAGCAATAGCCAAAGGTGCGCCATCTTGCATCCCAAAAGCCCCGAACACGGTTAGGGAAGCAAAAGCACCCAACATATACAAGTCGCCGTGAGCAAAATTGATTAACTCAATAATGCCATAAACCATAGTGTAACCCAAAGCAATAATTGCAATCAGCGCGCCGTTAACAAGACCAACTAATAATTGTTGGATAAAAACTTCGGGATTGCTGACTATTTCACCAACTATTTTTGGCAAATCAAATCCTGCGAGCGGGCCTAATAGCAAAACTATATAAACTACACCTACATATAAGAGAATACTTTTCCAGTTTTTCATAATTATTCGTAATGGGGAATTGGAAATTGGGCATTAGGAACATTCATTCTACTCGTTTCTAGGCAGATATTAGAAACGCGGATTCGGAGGCTCTACCTCCAATTTTTCGGATCGGAAAGCCCAGCCGGCCAAGAGTGACATTGGTTCCTAGGCTCTGCTTAGGAACCAGTTAAAATCACTACTGACAACAGTCAACAGCCAACAGTCAACTGACAACAGTCAACAGTCAACTGACAACAGTCAACTGACAACTGACTAATTATTCCGTCTTGAGCGCATTCACGAACTCCCACTTGCCACCTTTAACCACATTTCCTGACATTGTAGTCAAGCTCGTGTCGCCGTTGGTGTCAAAACTCCAAGTGCCGAGTACCCCGTTAAAGTCTTTAGTTGCCAAGACAGCTTCGCGGATAGCAGCGCGGTCATTTTTGCAAACTTTATTAATTGCGCCGATCGCAACTTTAGCAGCTTCATAGGCATAAGCTGCATAAGCTTCCGGTTCAGCATTATATTTTGCCTTGTAACTTTCGTACCACTTCGCGCCCGCACCAGTCAATTCTTGAGGAGGCAAGCCACCAAAAGTAGCGTAAATTCCTTCGGCATCTTTGCCCGCCGCGTCAATTAAAGCTTGCTCTTTAATGCCGTCGGGCCCCATGAACTTAACTGCATCAGCCGCCATCCCAACATTTCTCATGTCTTTAATTATTTGTCCGGCGTTGCTCTGAGTAGTGCCACCGAAGTAAATCATGTCGGGATTTAAAGCTTTGATCTTATTCATTAACGCCTTATAGTCGCTAGCTTTAATATCAATTCCCTCTCTTCCGAGGACTTGAATTCCCAACTTTTTAGAAGTTGCTTCAAAAACATCAGCGATGCCTTTGCCGTAGAGTTCTTGGTCGTCGAGAATGTAGACTTTTTGTACGCCTAAAGATTTCGCCCAGTTGCCAGCTACAGCCCCTTGAAGGTCGTCAGCGGGGACAACGCGGGTGAAATTACGAGTGCCAGCGGGATAATAAACGTTGGGTTCTTTGGCTTCGCCTTTTCCTGGTTTAGTCAGTCCCGGATAAGTGTTGGCCGGACTGATCATGACGATGTTAGCTTGGTTGAGCACGGGAATGGAAAGTTTGGCGGCACCGGAGTTATAGTGACCGATGACGGCAACTACCGAAGCGTCAGCGACGGCTTTGTTGGAGTTCGAGGTTACTTGGGCGGGGTCCCATTTGCCGGCCGCGGCGGTGGCGTCATCGTAAACTTCGTATTGGATTTGGATTTTGCCGTCGCAAGCTTTGGAGTTGGTTTCGGCGAGGGCTTGTTGGATGCCGTTGACCATTGTTTGAGCTTGACCCAAGGCGCTGCCTGTCATCGGCAGCATGGAGACAATTTTGACAGTATTTGGGTCTCCGGGGCTGCTGACTGCGACGGGAGTGGCTGCAGGACTGGTTCCGGGGCTGCCTCCGGGAGTTGTGGCGGTGGGTGCTTGAGGATTTTGACAGCTAGCGCACAGAGAGGCTATTCCGGCGGCAAAAAGTAATTTCCGCAATCCTCCGACGCCGAGATTGTGTGTTGAGTTGATTTTTGGGGATGTGGCACTTTTGCCCCCTGACTTCTGGGAAAACTTCATAGGTTGGTTCGTTTGTTGCTTGCGTCTTAGCATATTTTCACTGTTTTAAGTATGTAGTCAAGGGTTAGCACAAGTTTAAAAAATTTGTGTCAACTATCAAAAACAGACCTAGAAAGGCAACATCAGGACTTAGGCCGAGCGATCCTGTATCAGCGGCGGCGGGGGCTGCCCGTACAATGCGTGAGTTCACGATTCCCTCGCGGTTAACTAGATCCGCGATCGCAGATTTCAGTATATGTGTTGACATTGTGTATACAAAAAATTAGCATATAAATATGCTAGGGCTACTAGCTCAAATTACTACTGTGTCTAGCCAGAGGTAACTGTTATGCACCCGCCAGCATCTGAAGAATCAGTCAGCCAGACCCGCGATGTGACAATCAACATTCGAGCTAAGCCGAATCAACGCGCTGTAATCGATCGCGCGGCCCAATTACAGGGAAAGAGCCGATCGGAGTTCATGCTTGAATCAGCTTACCAAAAAGCTCAAGATGTGATTCTAGACCGCTGTTTTTTTGGGTTAGATGAACTTAAATTTAAGCAATTTTTGGCCCTGCTGGATGCGCCGCCGACGCCAAATCAGAAGCTAAACGCATTACTAAAAACAAAATCTCCGTGGGATTAGATCGAGATTTAGGCCAACTCTGCCCGCCTGAAAAACTGAACTCGTTACATCAAATTGAGACCTTTGATTCAGGCAACAGTCAATTAGATGAATGGCTCAAGCGCCGCGCTCTGAAAAATGAGTCAGAGGGGGCTTCACGGACTTATGTTTTGTGCGATCGCCAAGCAGTCATTGCGTACTATTGTCTTGCAAATGGAGCAATAGCACAAACTACTGCAACGGGTAAAGTCCGGCGCAATATGCCCGATCCGATTCCTGTTATGGTGATTGGACGGCTTGCCTGCGATCGGGATTGGCAAGGCCTCGGCATCGGACGTGCTTTGCTGCGGGATGCAATTCTTCGCACTTTGCAAGCTGCTGAGATTGCAGGGATACGGGCAATTCTCGTACACGCTATCTCCGAAGATGCGAAGCAGTTTTATCAGAAGTGCGGGTTTACTGTTTCGCCGATCGATCCGATGACTCTCATGGTGAAAGTTAGCGATGCCATTGCTTCACTTTAACTCAGACGTTAGTTGCTCTCGTTGGAGGTTTCCTCGCGCATGATTGAGTTGCAATCGGATTTAGAATATGTAGTGAGCGATCGCCTAAAAGTTTCTTTAGATGCGATCGCACAATTTTGCCAGCGCTGGAACATTATCGAGTTTGCCCTGTTTGGCTCGGTGCTGCGGGATGATTTTCGCCCTGATAGCGATGTGGATGTATTAGTTACTTACGAGCCATCCCACCGCCTCACGCTGTCTCATTTATTGAGTATGCAGGAAGAGATAGAGGATTTATTTCACCGTTCTGTAGATTTGGTGGAAAAAAAGCTGTTAGAAAATCCCTATCTGCGATCGAACATTTTGAAAACCTATCGAGTGATTTATGCAAGCCAACGATCGGGATAGTGTTTCACTTTGGAACATGGCGCAGGCAATCCGTCGGATTCAAGAGTTTACGGCGGATGCTTCTTGCGACACTTACCTGGAAAGTGTTTTTATGCAAAGTGCCGTAGAGCGGCAGTTGGGGATTTTGGGCGAAGCAGCTCGCAGAGTTTCGATCGAGTTTCAGCAGTTTCATCCCGAAATTGATTGGCGAAATGCGATTAACTTACGCAATATTTTAGTTCACCGTTATGACCAAGTGAGACCAGAAGTTATTTGGAATATTGTTACAAGTGTTTTGCCTGGTTTACTCGTGCAATTAGAGGCATTACTGCCACCGTTAGCTGATGATACTTGATATCATGCCCGGTCAAATTCCTCCGCTTAGCGCTTGAGGGCGATCGATCCGGTTTGTAGTGAGGACTTTAGTCCGCAGGATCGAAGGACTTTAGTCCTCACTACAAACTAATCTTAATCGATATCATTCAATCGGACATCAACTACGGTAGCTCACCTAATTTTTGAGTAAGAATCGCTACAGCCACTTCGTAATCCTTTCCGAGGAGGTAAGCGAAATGATAATAGCTGGCAAGATAGAAATCGCAACCAAACTTCTGATAGCGATCGCATATCGCCAGAAATCCATAACGGGCATCGCTGGGCTTTGTGAACCAATCACGATGGTAAGAGTCCTGAAGAAACAGGGTGAGTGTCTGTTGGTCAGCACTCGGAATCAATCGAATGGGATGGATGCAGGCATGGTGCGATCGCGGCACTGGCAGCAGCAGGTTATACTCTTGGACTGTGAGAAAATCTGCCAGACTATCTTCGGATATCTCAAAGTAGGATTCCTGCGGTAACTTGAGAAAATGATGCCACGCCATCCAAAATTCGTGTTTGCTGTCAAATCCTGGATCGATATCTAATCGCCACTGTCGATCCTGACATAAATCATCGAGAACATCTTGGGGCAAATCCGTGAGTTTCATGAATCGTTTCCCTGCAATCCTTTTAATCGCCTAGTTCGACTATTCTAATAGATATCTAGAGAAGCAAGAGATATTTCAAAAGAGCGATCGCCCGCAAATAAAAGGTGCGCGCTCGCACTCCACTTATTCCTAATTCTCTAGCTCCTTTAACGGTTCAAACACCAACACTGAATCGATCGCTCCAATTGCCTCCGACATTCGCAACTCATGCGTTCCTCCCACAGTAATATACCGCTTTCCTTTATTCTGAAGAACTTCCACAAACTGTTGGTGCATACTCATTCGTAAATGTTCGCTTTCTCGCGTTCCATCCTGAACAAACCCGAAATCCGGCTGAGTCAAAATATACAAATCGTAGCGGCGGCTGTCTGCAATTTGCTCGACCGTTGGGTGCTCCGAACCAAGGTAACGTTTGTGCCAAATACAAGTAGCTAAAGAATCTGTATCGCAGATAACGACTTTGTTAGCGCGAGTAGCAATATCGTCTTCTATAGCAGCTTGTTTCTTGGCAATTTCTACAAATTCATAGCTGTCCCAAATTTCAGGATCGGGCGAATATTGCCTGCCTTCCCAGTAACACCTGCCGTATTCGGGAACCCAAGCAGTTTGGTAGTGCTGTGCGAGCGATCGTGCCAGGGTAGTCGTGCCACTCGATTCTACACCCAGCACGCAGACTCGTTTGGCAAAGTAAGCCTTGGCTGGGGGAGTCAGCATTTGCCAGTGTTCGGCTAGGTGCGATCGCAATTGCGTGCCAGAAATCGGGAATTTGAGCCGTTCGCGATCGACTGCACAGTGTTGAGATCCCATCAGTTTTGCCCAAGGTTCGCCGTAATCTTCTGAAGAAAAAGCGATATCGGGTTTTCGCCCAGAAAGCACCTCAAGAGTCCTCTGAGCCCAAGGTTCGGGGGCTTCCGGCAAATCGTCGAGCACTTCGATAACTTCTGCATCGGGATGCAAAAACCGAATCCAGTCGGCTCTAACGCTTCCTGCAACTGCTTGATTTGTTTTATAACAGGCGAGAACGATTAAACGGTCAACCTTTTTTTTAGCTTCTCGAATTAAGTAGTCGTGTCCTTTGTGGAAGGGGTAAAATTTGCCTACAGTAACACCGAGTATCATAAAGATTGCTGCTGTTTTAACTTTTGTTCCGAGTAAATCCGCTGAAAATTTTGCAGTCCGAAAATTGCCATTAAGCAAAATATCGCGTACAAAATACTCGTCAGATATAGCCCGCGCGAGGCATACAAGGGAACGTAAATCGTGTCTGCAACAATCCACAAATACCAGCTTTCGAGATAGCGTTCCATCAGATACAACTGGGCGATCGCGCTTAAGATGGTGGTCAGGGCGTCCCAAAATGGTGCTGCACCGCCCAAATATACTAATACTGTTCGCAAGCCAAATACACCAACTGTAACGAAGACTGCGGTGAGGATGAGCCAGCGTTGGTTTATGCGAGATACAGGTTTTTCTGTGCTGTTTTCGCCACCCCGCAGCCAAATATAAATTGCTTGGAAGCTCGTGATCAAATAGAAGGATTGAAGCGCAACTTCGCCGTACAGTTTAACTTGATAAAACACCGCAGCGTAGGCGATAACTCCGATTAAGCCGATCCACCAGCCTAGGGGATTGTTTTTAGCAAGCAGCCAAACGCTCCAAGCAGAAGCGATCGCGGCTATCGCTTCGATTAAGTCGAGTTGGATAGGGACAAACCACTGCACTGAAAGCAGGAGCACGAAGATGCTTGCTGCGAAGCCGATTAAGTTTGGCAGATTCGCTTTTTTCATGGCCATCCCTATCCCGTCGGCTGGCTATATTGACTGCGAAATCAAATCCGAATCACTTTTTTCTTTTGAGCGATCGACACTAAAATCTTCATAGTACGATCGCTCAGTATTCACATCCCACAAATCGTGCTTTTCGCCGAGAATATTTCTCACAGCCAGCATCCCCGTCAGCATGGAATGGTCTTGGTTGTTGTATCGGTGCATACCGTTTCGCCCGATCGTCTGCAAATTCTCAAATCCCTTCAAAAAACCTTCAAGTACCTGCAAGTGTCCTCGATATTCCCCATCATAAACGGGATAAGCTTTAAGTTGCCGTATGACAACTCCATCTTGCACCTCAGCAGTTGTTGCTAACCCCAAACCCACCAACTCGCGAGTTGCTAATTCGATAAGTTCCGCGTCCGACATTTCCCAAATCTCATCGCCTACGCTACAGAAATATTCCATTCCTAAACAACTTTTGCTGGCGTCTGGAACTAAAGCGGCGCTCCAATTCTTAAAGTTTTGAATGCGTCCAACTTTGACTTCGGGGGAGTGAATGTAAATCCAGTTGTCAGGAAACAAATCCTTGCGATCGACAATCAGCGATACAATCAAAAAATCTCGATATTTGAGCGATCGCGCGGCGTGCAATACCTCTTCGGGGGGCTGCGGTTTCATTCTTGCTACCAGCGCCGATATCGGCATACTCGTAATGAAATTATCAGCAGAATATTGAACTAATTCTCCGTTTTGCTCCGCAGTAATACTTTTAATCGTATTACCTTCACGCTCAAAGCTAATCACTTTAGTATCGAGATAAACCTTGCCGTCTTTATTCTCCACAGCTTCCGCGAACTTTTCCCACATCATCCCCGGCCCCAAAGCTGGATAATCAAACTCTTTGATTAATGTTTTAGTGTCGTTGCTACCAAACAAAGCATTAATAATTGCTGTTGTCAGCGACAATCCTTTAATCCGCTGCGCCGCCCAATCTGCTTGAATTTCTGAACAGGGAATTCCCCAAACTTTTTCAGTGTAAGTCTTAAAAAATGTTTTGTACAAGCGTTCCCCAAAACGATTGATCACCCATTGTTCAAAAGTTTTTTCTTCCGTAAGTGGCCAAATTCTCACTTTCAGATAGCTCAAAATAATGAGCGTACTCTCAATTATCCCCAAATTAAAGAGAGTATTGAAGGCACTGATTGGATAGTTAAAAAATTTACCTCGATAAAAAATTCGCGACAATCGTGGCACTTTAATAAACTCATTTCCCAGTACCTCTTGCCACAACTGCTGCACGGCTTCAACTTTAGTATAAAAGCGGTGGCCGCCAATGTCGAAACGATAGCCTTTGTAGGTTTCTGTGCGAGCTATTCCCCCAACTTTATCACCTTTTTCTAGTACAACAGGGATGATGCCTTGCTTGACTAGCTCGTAAGCTGCCGTCAAGCCCGCAGGGCCTGCACCGACGATCGCAACAGGATAATGTTTCACTCAGCCTACCTCCAGCTTTTTTATCCAAACTATACAGTTATTTATAACTTTTGACATCCTCACCGACTATCAGGTGCGGTGATTCCCGACAGGTCAAACAAACTGAGTTGAATGAACTCCGGGCGGGTTGACGCTTCAACGGATGCGGCTAACTTGGCGCTAGTCTTACGCTTCCTCTGCAATCCGTTTTGAGTCTCCGAATGCCCTCCGGCGACTTTAATATTTACCGCTGCATTGATATCGCGGTCGTGGCTTGCTCCACAGAATAGACAATTCCACTCACGAATAGATAGCTCCTTCTTGCCACCAATCTCGTTACAACACGAGCAACGCTGGCTGGTAGGTTCCCATCTACTAATGATGCGAAATTCACGCCCATACTTTTGGGCTTTTCCTTCTAGAAATGTTCTGAACTGTCGCCACCCTAAATCGCTAATTGCGCGGGATAACTTACGGTTCTTGACCATGCCTGCGACATTTAAATCTTCCAGAATTACCGCTTGGTTTTCGCGGATTAATCTGGTTGATAACTTATGCAGAAAGTCTGTTCTTGTATCCTTAAGCTTGGCGTACTGTCTGGCTCTCCGTCGCTGTGCCTTCTCGTACCGCTTAGAGCCTCGCTGCTTTCTGGCTAGGTTTTTATCTAATCGCCTCACACGCTGAATACGCTTTTTCAGTGGCAGGAGTGCATCTACTTTTTCACCAGTGCTTAATGTGGCAAAGGTGGCTATGCCCAGGTCAACCCCCACGCTGTTTTCAGTAGGTGGTAAAGTTTCTGGCCCAATCTCCACGACGAAGCTGACAAAATAGCGGTGGGCTGCGTCTCTAATCACTGTGACCGAGCTAGGCTCAGACGGGAGAGGACGCGACCAGACTACATCTAATTTGCCTATCTTGGCAAGATAGAGAGAATCATTTTGCAGCTTGAAACCAAAGGTAGTAAACCGTGCAGACTGTGCAGCCCGACGCTTCTTAAACCGTGGTGGCTTAACAGCTTTTCCCTTACGCTCTCCCTTACATGATTTAAAGAAGTTTTGGTACGCCTGTTCTAAATCATTGAGCGATTGTTGCAGAGGTACGTTAGAAACCTCCGTTAACCATTCTCTTTCTGCTACCTTTTTGGCTTGGGTTATAAATTGCTTCTGTAATGCAGCATTGCTCGGTTTCTTACCTCCTGCCCGATATTCAGCATTGCAGTGAGCCAGTCCATCATTCCAAACCACACGCACACACCCGAACAGTTTAGCGAGTGCCAACTGCTGCGAGGGTGTGGGGTAGACGCGAAAACGATAACGTGCTTTCATAATAGTATTGTATCCTATTACGGACGCGAATGGCAAGACAAAACACTTTTAAAGTAAGGCTTACAGATGAGGAACTAGGCTGGCTCCAAGCTTATGCCGAGAGCAAACAAATAACTACCGCTGAAGTAGTGAGACAATATATCCAAAAACTCAAACCAAAAGAAAAGTCGCCCGCTTAGTGCGAGGCTTGTATCCCATTATTTCCGGTAACAGTGATAGATTCACCCGTGAATACCCTGAGAAACGATCGATCGACCTGATGTTTAAGCACAATTGGCCTTGATTTATTGAGCGGACACCGGCAAACTAACTTTGCCAGTCACAGGCTTTTTTTGGTATAAGTAGCGACCCGTGCCGATCGCGAATGCCAGTCCGCTGTAAAAGTAGAAAAGCCAGTGCCACGGAATTGTTTTCAGGGCAAATAGGATACCGTGTTTACGGTAAAAAAATCGGTAAAGCGGTGCATTAATTGCTACCAGCGGTATTGCGAGCAAACCAGCCAGTAGCAGAAAGCTCAGGGACCAGCACGTCCCCAAAATTGCCAGCACCACTGCATAAGTTAAAATCACGCTGATGCGGTTTGAAACTTGCAAGTTGAGGTCGTTATTCAATTGGCGATCGCGCCAAATCAGTTCTGTCCAAGGCAGCGCTCGGTAGAAAAAGTCAGCTTTCACCATCCCCATAGGTTTCCACCGCTTTAAATGCTTCACCTGCAATGTTTTGCACAGCCGAATGTTATAACCTGCTTGTTTCAAACGGTAGCCGAACTCAATATCTTCGATCGAAGCTTGGCGGTAACTCTCATTAAAGCCGCCCATCTGCAAAAAAATTTCCCGGCGAATCACTCCGCAAGCGCCCCAAAAAGTCGAAGCTTCTTCGTTACCTGTTTGGTGCACGTAGTGGTGCAGCAAGTTCCTGTACTGCGATAGAAAATCAGGATCTCCGGGAGCATCGTCGTAAGAGCCAATGAAAGCAGCTAAGTAGGGATTATTTTTGAACACCGATATCGCATAGCCCACAGCTTCTGGACAAACAGCGACATCAGCATCCACAAAAAACAGAATATCTCCCTTTGCAGCTTGGGCACCCAAATTCCTTGCCCGCGCTGGCCCCCCGCATTCGGGAATCCTGATGACTTTGGCGCCGAATTCCTTGGCTAGACGCCAGGAACCGTCGCTTTCGCCATCTGCTACTACAATAATCTCGATCGGCCTGGGCACAGTTTGAGCCAGTTTTGACAAACAGGTGCGGAAGTAAGAGCCCCCGTTGTGGACTGGGATAATAACGGATACAGTGGGGTCGGCGGTAGAAATCATTACCTAAAGTGTTTAAATTGCAGGGGCTAAAATTTGCTGGAATTTTATTGGTGCTACTTTACGAAGGGTAAATCAGCTCTACTTTTTTATTTATAACTCGATTTCTGTTTGTCTTCAACTAGATTTTTTGCTGGTATTCTCGATTTGATTTTCCCCATTCTTACCTCTATTTTACGCCATATCTTGCTGAGACTGACCTGATGTAGACAACAGCTTTACAAAATCTTTAAATATATCATTGTTTGTGTAAAGTTGGGAAAAAGCCCCAGCAGCATTTGGGTGCGGCTCTGTTGGAATGCACAAGACTTTGATTTTATAAGTAGGCACACCGTATAAAATCAAACATCGTTTATACGGATACCCGCGAACTCTCAGGACTGGCGCCGTACAATTTCTTTTACAGACCTCATCCGTGAGTGACTCCTGCACAAAGTATCGATCGCGACTGGGGACTCAACGCACACTTTATGACTTTTGGCAATATATTTTAAATATACGCCTTAAAATTTCCCCCGCTGTACGATCGAGCTTTAGTAATTTGCTAACATACCCTTAGCTAGCTCCCTTTGAACTAAAACTTTTACCTAAACCATTTTTTATATTACATGAACACCTCCCAAAATACTTTAAATCAGCCATTAGTTTCAGTCATCATACCAGCTTTCAACGCTAAAAATTTTATGGCTAAAACCTTAGAGTCTGTCTGATATCAAAATTATCAAAACATAGAAGTTTTAGTAGTTGACGACGGCTCTACAGATACAACACAACAGCCGAAATCGTCCAATCTTTTGCTCAAAAAAATAGCCGATTCAGCTTATTCCACCAGTCAAATACTGGCGTCGCCGTCGCTCGCAACCTAGCAATTGACAAATCAAAAGGCGAATATATTGCTCCCATCGAGACCGACGATATTTGGTATCCCTAAAACCTAGAAAAACAAGTTAACTGCCTGAATTCCTCAGCACCATCTGTCGGAGTTGTCTATTCCTGGTCACTTGATATCAACGAAAAAGACTTACTCACAGGTGGATTTTACAACTCCACCATCGAAGGAGAAGTATACAAAGCTTTAGTTTATAAATATTTTATGGGTAATGCTAGCTCATCTCTGATCCGCCGCATTTGTTTCGAGAGAGTCGGCGGTTACAATTGCCAATTGAAAGCCGAAAACGCCCAAGGCTGCGAAGACTTGGAACTTTTTCTCCGCATCGCTGAGCATTATCAATTTAAAGTAGTGCCAGAATTTTTAGTTGGCTATCGGCAGATTGCCAGCAGTATGTCTAGCAACTATGCAGCAATGGCAAAATCTCACTCTCTAATTATGGCAGATGTCCGGCAGCAACATCCCGAAATTCCTGCCAATATTTATCGCTGGTCTAACAGCAGTTTTTATATATACAATTTAGCCGTTAAAAGCAACCGTAACGGCAAGCATCGCAGTACATTATTCTGGCTATATCGAGTTTTTCCAGAAGATTCATTGATGACTCTTTTACGCCATAATTTGTATGTGCTGTCAATAGAAAGTATAGTAAAAATAATATTTCCACCGCCAACTAAGTCTGGGTTAGAGTTAAAACAAGCATCAGAATCGAGTGAAGGGACGACACTTGCTAGGATTGAGACGCGAAGGAAAGTTCACTGAATGTTGCCGTCGAACGTAGACGAAAGAATGCGATTCAATAGTTTAGGAAATCGAAAATCTACATAAACCCAACATTGAAAAACCCGGTTTTTTGAATAAACCGGGTTTTTGAGGAAGCTAGAGGGCGTTTAATTCTGCCTGGTTGGTCTGTCAAGAACCAGGAAAAAGGGTTAAATAAAAGAATTTTAATTTTCCATTCTTCCTTCTTCCGACTTCCATCGAACTGACATCCGTTACATCCGTTAGAGAATCCGTTACCGAACTTCCTTCTTCCTTCTACTTAATCTTTCTAAGCGTGAGAAGCTGTAGGAGTTTTAGCTTGTGGGTGCTGGCCGTCTGGCGCAAGGGATTCCCCCTCAATAAACGATCGCAACATCCAAGCCATTTGTTCGTGCTGTTCCATCAAACCAGTCAAAAAGTCTGCGGTTCCGTCATCCTTAAACTCTTCACCGCACTGTTCGACGTGTTGGCGGAGATTGCGAATAATCAATTCGTGGTCGTCAACTAAACGCGATACCATTTCCGTAGCCAAAGGCAAATCGCCGATATGTTCTTTAATCGAGCCATACTTCAGAAAACCCTCAGCAGTACCAATTGGATAGCCACCTAAAGTTCTGACCCGTTCGGCCATAGCATCGATATTTAGTGTTAAGGCCTGATAGTGTTCTTCCCACAACTGGTGGAGCGATCGAAACTGCGGGCCCACTACATCCCAGTGATACTTTTTGGTTTTGATTAACAGCAGATAAGCATCTGCCAGGTCGTGATTCAATAGTTCGATAACGCCTGCACGTTGCTCGTCCGATAAGCCTATGTTTAACTTACGCATTGAAAATTTTTCCTTCAACTCTAACTTTACATTTATTAGAACAAATTACGCCAGCAACTTACATCAACCCAGAGGACGATCGAAGACGATCGCACTTTCGTAAAATATCTGCATTTCAGGTTAAATTAATCGCAATATAGATACCCTTAGATAGATGCCATGAAACTTATTGTTCTGGAGTGCCTTTGTTTGGCAAACACAGGGATGGGGCAACCGATGAGTCCCCGCTCAATCGGGCTATACAAAAAGGCTGCACTATGATTGTTAGTAAAAATCAAGGAATTTATGTCCCAGTTAACCAACATCCCACACAATTAAGTGTGTGGGCTGCTTTAAATGACGGGCTAGGGGACTGGGAATTAAATATAACCGTTTCTAACCCTTGACCCCATCTAGTAGACCGAATGAGAGAACCTGTTTGCTCGCTTCACCTTCAGGAAGACTTGCGCTGCTGTGACAACCACAGCACGCTTGCCGAAGGTATCAACGACAGTGTAGCGTTTTGGGCCCCCATGAAGGCTTTGTCAAACCCGACACTCTGATGAACCATCGTTATGGCAACTGTTTAAACCTGTTTCTTAACGGATGGCGCCTCCAGGACAGATTAAAAAAAGCAGTCCTCTGTGTTTGCGCGAAGGAGGAGATAGAGGACGTTGCAGTTTGTCCTATCTGGGGAATACGCGGTAAAGTAGCAGTAGGAAAGATTTATCCATACTTTTACTAACTGTGGTACTTTCATTGTTAGCTGTAAACCATCATGCGGGAAATCTGCCAGAGCGTGGAAACCATATTTCAACTGCTGTTAGACGAACTTAAAAAGTCCACTCGCGCGTCTGAGCAGAACTGCCAAGATGTAGCAGGGCGACTCGCAGCAGAAGTCAACAGGATATGCACTGAAAGCCAGCGGATTCAAGCCTCTGGAGATATAGAAGGTTCAGCCCAGAGCCTCGCTCAGCACCGCTTGCAACAATGCCTCCACTATTACAATTTAGGCTCTGGGCCCGGTAGAGTAGAATTACACAGTACCCTCAGCGCGATCGTCTATCGCTACATAACCCCTCCGCAGGTGCAGTCTAGCTATCAGGCGCGAGTAGAACTGATCAAAGATTTTTTGCAAGGATTTTATCTGGAAGCTTTAAAGGCATTCCGGCGCGAAACCCAACTGCCACCCACCTACAGTCCCCGCACTCGCTTAGAACTAGCAGAGTACATGGCCTTTGTAGAGCGCTTTGGCAAGCGGCGCATTCCTTTACCTCGGAACCGCAGCCAGCAACTAATTATTTTACGGGCCCAAACCTTTTCCCAGCAGCAGCCCAAAGAAACCTCCGTAGATATGGAACAAGCCGCCGACGGAGGCGCTTCAGATTCCGACCAAACTTGGAACGACACCTCGGTGCACTCGGTGCGGGAAGCGATGGCCGGACAGGGTTCGGCGGCAATTCGTCCCCAAGGCGACGAGTCAGAATCTCTGCGGCAAAAGGTGATTGACGAATTAGTCGCCTACTTGAAAGAGCGCAACCAACAAGAATGTGCCGATTACTTCGTGCTGCGCTTGCAAGACTTGCCGACTAATGAAATAGAGTCGCTTCTGGGCATAACTCCCCGCCAAAGAGACTATTTGCAGCAGCGCTTCAAGTACCATTTGCTCAGGTTCGCCATGTCGCACCGCTGGGAACTCGTTCACCAGTGGCTGGAAGCAGACCTCGATCAAAATCTGGGTTTGCTGCCTTCTCAGTGGCAGGCGTTTGGCGAGCAAATTGGTCCAGAGGGACAGCGTTTGCTAAAGTTGAAACAACAGGGTCTGTCAGAGTCAGCGATCGCCCAAACCCTGGGTAGCACGGTAGCCCAGGTACAGAAGCGGTGGTTTAAATTGCTGGAACTTGCGTGGGAATTGCGAAATCGTTCAGATTCCGGAGAAGGGGCATCTAGTGATGAATAACGAAACGAACAGGGATGCAGAGGCTTTCGATCGCCATTTTTTAGACTGGATATTGCAGGCGCCGATCGCGAATGCCTCTAGCGAAGATGAGGAAAACCTCAATCCATCCCCTCGCTCACAAGAGTGGGGCGATACAGAAGAGAATTCCGGGGTGGAATACTGGGAATGGGACGAACCAGACCCGCTGGACTATCAAGTGGGGGCGCACAGCAATGCACCCGCACAACCGCTGACAATTGGAGAAATACCGACCGTGCAAGACCGTTTTCAGACCTTGTTAAAACAAAGGCTTAGAGCCGAAATTGAATCTAACCCGCCGCTGTTCCCCTGGGAAACAGAATTCAAAAGCTACGACCACGATTACCCAGACGAGGTAGCCCCGCAATGGGTTCCCCCCCTACACATCTGGACTCCCCAACTACAAAATATCAGGTGGGGCCGCCTGCCAATTCCGATCGCCCAAGGGGTTTTTGCTCAACTGCTAGAACCTTGTCAGGAACTGGTAATGTCGTCGCTGCGGCAAGGATCGAAGTTAGTTCGCGCTGTAGATGGCTTATTTCCGGGCCATTCTCACGAACTCAACGAATTAGCTGGTTTAGTGCTCCGAGGTGCTTTACGGGGACTTCTAGATTTAGAAGATTTCCCGAATTACGAAGTGGCGAGTACCGATCAACAAATGGTGCTGTCGCTGTTGGCCGCCAAGGAAATCATTGAGTCTCTAACTCTCGATTGTCATGTGAATCAGCCGCCGATTTCGCGCGAGTGGCTTACTGCTTTGGGTTCGCTGACTCTGGAGGCTCAATACCTGTCGAACCCCAACAGAGAACAGCCAATGCCGTGTTTAAGAGTTGAGTGCCAATTTCCGGGGGCAGGAAGTTTGGAACTCAAGGGAGGAGATGCCGAAGCAACTGCACATCGTCCGAATTCGGGGCATTTAAGTGTGGAGTTGTTTGACCCGCAACCTAACAAGACTTATGCCCTAGAAGTTCGATTCCAAAACTTCGAGACCCGACCTTTGATGTTTGCTATTCGTCCAATTTTGGCAGGACAAGATAGCAACTAGAAAGGCCTAATTAGAGTAAATAAGGTAGGTGTTTACTCTCTGGTTTGACCTCACACAAAAACAGATGCAATCCCTCGACTTCTGTCGTGGAAAGCCAAAAAAATTAGATATTAGTTCAAGCCCCCAGATTCATCTGTGGATTCAATCTAAAATCTAATGACAGAGAAATAAGATTTAGATATTAGTTAAAATCCAGATTTATCTGTGGATTCAATCTAAAATCTAAAATCTAAAATCGTTTGACAGGGAAATAAGATTTAGATATTAGTTAAAACCCAGATTTATCTGTGGATTCAATCTAAAATCTAAAATCTAAAATCTAAAATAGTTGGATGGGTGCACATGACAACTGATAACCTGCGAAATATACCTGTGTTGGGTAAGCTGTGGGAGCAGATTGAGGCCATGCCTCCGCCGGTGATTGAGGATTCTTTACTGCTGCGAATCCTAGTTCAGTTGTTGGTGATTGTGGGAATTGTAGCTACTGACGTTGCTGCTGAAGAAGCCCTGAACCTGTGGGCTGTGCCTGTTAGTATTGTGGGAGCAACTTGGAGTTGGTACCGCCGCCGCGATCGCAATGTAGCTGCTAAGTTCTGCATAGCTATTGGAATGCTGGTGGCGCTGTTCGCTTTTTTTAGCCGCTTGGTGGGAGAATTGAATGATACGCGGTTAGTTTTGGCGCAACTGTTAATCCAACTTCAAGTGCTGCACAGTTTCGATTTGCCCCGCCGCAAGGATTTGGGCTATTCGATGGTAATCGGGCTAATTTTGTTAGGGGTAGCAGCGACTCTCAGCCAAACCTTGACTTTTGCGCCGCTGTTGTTGGTGTTTTTGGCTTTAGCGCTTCCGACTTTGGTGTTGGATTATCGATCGCGCTTGGGATTTTTGAAGCCAGAAGCCATTGGCGAAAAAGCACAAGATAAAGGGAAAAAAGAAAGCCTGTCGCTATTTGCTGCTACTTTATCCCCAAAGTATTTTGGTTGGCTGCTGCTGATAACTGTCGGGTTGGGGCTGACTATTTTTGCGTTTTTGCCGCGCCTCCCTGGCTATCAGTTGCGGACTTTTCCGGTGAGTGCTCCTATTGAATATCAGGGGGAGTTTGACTCGCGCAGCATTCTGAATCCGGGGTATGTTAGAGGGGGCAATGAAAAAGGAACTGGCGGAGGAAGGGGGAGAAACCCCGACTCTGGGCCAGGAGAGGTAGACTCTACTTTTTATTACGGTTTTAACCAGCGCATTAATCAAAATTTGCGGGGTGAAATGAAACCTCAAGTCGTGATGCGGGTGCGATCGCAGGCTGCGGGTTTTTGGCGAGTATTAGGCTTTGACAAATACACCGGTCAGGGTTGGGAAATTTCTCGCAACGAACAAGCTCAAAAGCTGAATAGACCTAGATGGTCTTATCAATTTTATCTGAATCCTTTTCCGAATGCGCCTCGGACTCAAGAGGTGATTCAAAGTTATACTATTGTTGCTCCAATGCCGAATTTGATTCCGGCTTTAAACAAGCCGAAGGAACTTTATTTTCCGAGTCCAGAGGTGGCCATTGATGCGGAGGGGGGTTTGCGAGCGCCTGTGGAATTGGGAGACGGGGTGACTTATACGGTGATTTCTAATGTGCCTTTTCGCGATCGCTCTTTGTTGGGGAAAACTGGTACTAATTATCCGAAAAATATTCGCAACTTCTATTTGGATGTGCCGCCGAAAATTGCCCAGAAGGTGCGAGAAAAAACTGAAGAAATCTTGGCGGCAAGAACTAGAGTAGCTCAGTCGGACAGACCGATCGATTCTCCTTACGAAAAAGCTTTGTATTTGGCTCAATATTTAAAGCAAAATCCGAATTACAAAATAGAAAAAGCTTTGCCTTACTTAGAAGAAGGTGAAGATTTAGTCCAGGCTTTTCTGTTTGGCTACAAAAACACTCAGGACGGCAAAAAAGTTACAGGTGGATATCCAGACCACTTTTCGACGGTATTGACCATTATGCTGAGGTCGATCGGGATTCCGGCGCGGCTGGTGGGCGGTTTCGATACGGGGGAATTCAACCCGTTTACTGGTTACTATGTTGTGAAAAATACCGACGCTTTTTTGATGACGGAGGTATATTTTCCCAATAATGGCTGGTTTGCTTTTAATCCGATTCCCGGTTATCCGCTGATTCCGGCTTCGGTGGAAGACAACCAGACTTTTAGTGCGATCGAATCGTTTTGGAAGTGGATCGCGGGTTGGCTACCGACTCCTCTCAGAAGCGGGCTGGATTCAGTTATAGGTTTTCTAATTGGCTGGATAAGTTTGATTGTGGGCTGGTTTCTGGGACAGTTTTCTAGGGGCTGGGTGGGGTTATTTACTGGTTTGATTGCTGCGATCGGCTTTGGCTTTATTGGCTGGTTAATTTGGCAAGTGTGGCGCAAGTGGCGCCACCGCCGCTGGCTGGCGAAGTTGCCGCCGGTGGAGGGGGTTTATCAGGAAATGCTGAAGGATTTGGCGAGTAGGGGTTTTGCCAAGCAGAAAGCTCAAACGCCTTTGGAGTATGCTGAGGCTATGCGCGGGAATCATGCAACTGATGAAGCTGAGGTGATTGATGAAGTTTCGGAAGCTTACGTGCGCTGGAAGTATGGCGGGGAAGCGGGTAATTTGAGTCAGTTGCGGGGGTTGGTGGAAAATTTGAGACGATCGCACTTGAAGAAACTGAAAAAGTTAAGATAAAAATCGGCGACGGAAATTGCTTCTACACAAATAGGAGTTACGGAGAAAAACCCAAGAAACCGGGTTTTTCCGGTTTCTACGGCTGCATGGCGTCTTCTGGGCAAAAACCCGGTTTCTGGTCACCCGCGCATAATCTGATGGCGATCGCAAAATTTTCACTCTTAATACAGCCTCACCCTTTCAATCATCCGTTTGATGAGCAACAATGAGGCGATCGATTTCTTGGTGGTGGCGATCGTAATAACGCCAAGCATTCTCTAGATCGCGATCGGAGTGTGGATTTATGTTAAGGGGAGATGAATGATTCGGTCTTGGTATTCGTTATCAAACGAACCATCAACAATCAAAATCAATTCCTCAATATTTTGCCCAATACTTAAATCTTGATTCAAAACGAAAATCCCTGGAATATGACAACCTTTAGCCAGATGATCTACCAAATGCACGGGCATTGACTTGCGATTATTTGTCACCAAAATAAAGCTATGCTCCTCACACCACACCAAAATCTCCGGATCGAGGGTGCTTTTTGGGGGTGTACCAATTTCACCCACGGCCCAAACTACTAAATCGGGGCGTTTCCGGCGAAGCTGTGTAGCATAAATGGGCGTAACATTCTCATCCATCAAATATTTAAGTGCCATTCTTCAAGCACCCTGGATCGCGGTTTGCCTTTCCCGTTCCGCTTTCAATTTTCGCAATCTTTCTGCTGCAGGATGGGGATTTGCTGCTTGCATTTTTCGCGGCTGATGCGACCACTCCAACCAATCTTGCAAATATCTACTTACTGATTCTTGATTTTTTAAATAATACAAAATAGTCGTATAAACTTCTGCTAAACTGAGAGAAGGATAGAGTTGGTGAATTTCTTCTGCGGTGCGTTCCCGATAAATATACTCATACAGTACCGTCTCAATCCCGATGCGATGTCCTTTAATACGAATATCATCCGGTGCTAAGAAATCAAAATACTCATTAAGTCCCATATCTAAACTTCCTGTTTTAGCCATCTACTATTCTACTCGTTATCAGGAATCCCTTGATTCGCCCGATCGGCATCATCAGAAGTTAAAACATCACAGTCAAGGGTATGCAAATGCTCGAACATTGCGATGATCGCACAGAGTGTTTTGATCGACCGCCTTACTCGCAAGAGTCAGCGAAACATGAGCAAAAAACGGGATTCTTGGTTCAATTAACCTCCAACCCTTGATTTATAAAGTATTAGATAGTATGCGGATAAAAGGACTTGAACCTTCACTCCTCTCGGAACCAGAACCTAAATCTGGCGCGTCTGCCAATTCCGCCATATCCGCATTTTGACATTCAACTACTATAGCACACAACAGAGCGATCGGTCAAGCGATTTTAGATTTTAGATTTTAGATTTTAGATTGAAGGAAGCGACCCACTGATAAATCCGCAGGCTGATGACCACATAGCCCAATCGATTTTAGATTTTAGATTTTAGATTTTAGATTGAAGACAGCGCCCCACTGATAAATCCGCAGGCTGATGACCAAATTGCTCGATCGCTCAACATCGAGAAACCCGGTCATTTTGGGACACCGGGTTCAATCATGAGTTATCGCCACAGCAATTTTCCGTATTTTTCACTCGTCGCTTACTTTTGGCCCAGCGCCTTCCAGGTTGTGTCGTCCACCATGCCGCTAGCCGTCAAACCCTTATTCTCCTGAAAGTTCTTGACAGCCGTAGCAGTGCGAGCGCCAAAAATGCCGTCGATCGGGCCCGGATCGTAACCCTGCATTTCCAAACGCACCTGTAGCGTTTTCACCTTGGAACCGACAGCCCCTTTATTCAGAAGAGTTGGAGGATTACCCGGAACAGCAGCATTGCTCAGAATTGGAGCATTGCTCTGCACAGTTTCAGGAGCCGACGCTGGATCTGCTGCTAAAGCTGTCCAAGTTTCTTTATCCACAATGCCATCTGCGTTCAAACCCTTAGACTGCTGAAAAGCACGAACCGCCGATGTAGTGCGAGAGCCATAGGTACCGTCGATCGTCCCCACCTTGAAACTGTGCACCTGCAAGCGCTGCTGTATGGCTGCAACTTCTGGCCCGTCAGCACCCGCCGAGATAGTTTTTTCCTTTTTCACTGGCGCCTGGTCGCCCGCGTAAAAAGGCTTGTTAAACATATCTGCTTTGGACTTTCCCTCGGGCGATGCTGACGCACCCGGATCGGCGGGAGCCGTAAAGTCTCGGCGGTACTCTTCCTGCACCAAGGGTTCGGAGTCGAAAGCAGCAGTTGCCTTTCGGGTTAAGCCGGGAGCGAGCAGAGCGATCAAGCTGAAAATCGTAACAGTAGTCACACGCATAAATTTCATCCTGTTGGTAAGGTTTGACAAGGTTTCCCTGTTTTCATGTTTCTAAATCTAATTGTATTACCCGGACAGCTTTCTGAGACATATAGCAGAAGCAAGAAGGAAGAATGACTTTCGACTTCGCGATCGGGTAACAAGAAGTCCGAGGGAAGGGGTAATAGACCGCATTGGTTTAGGCCATTAAGAAAGTTCTAAGCGTCTGGCGCGGTTGCTATATCTGCCCCGGTCTCTAGAATTTCGGCAATCGGGACACCAGCACTCAGAATTTGCGAGTTGGAAGTTACCTGTTAGAAGTAGGGGCCGGTTCGCACTATTCCTAATAAACCCGGTTGATTCCGAGATGTTTCGTTACCAAAGCCCATATTTTCGTAGAAACCGGGTTTCTTAGCCTCAGTCCTCTTGTACAAAACCTGCCGTCATTCACAAATATTTACGGGCAGGTTTGGTACAAAGTTGATCCATCAGAGGCGAAGTTTTTTCCTTGAATCCCCCCGTAAGATCAATTTCGGTTGTATCTGAGATGTTGCACCATTCTCAATTACTTGTTTAGGAACAGGCAAGATGCCTGTTCCACAAGAAAATTCATCTCTTGTGGAATGGGCCGTTTAGGAACAGGCAAGATGCCTGTTCCACAAGAAAATTCACTCTTTGTGGAACAGGCATCTTGCCTGTTCTTGACAATGGTGCAACATCTCAGTTGTATCGGAATTATTAAACCCCTCTTGACGCAGAGGATACAGAGAAAGGGAAGAGAGAGAGGAATAATTCCGATACCAACGGATTTGATATAAAAAGCCAAACTCGCGACTTATCGGTTAGCGTGTTCTGCCAATAAAGCCTTGGCTCTTGGCTTGTAAATCAGATAAAACAGCGATTCTATGTAACGGAGCATATCTTCGCGGTTTTCCTTGGACGAGTAGTTCCAGAAACCGTAAGTCCGCGCCAGTGTCAGCAGCTTGGTAGTGTGAATGTTCCAGGTATACGTGCTGTAAACTCGGTCAATCCCTCGCGTTGAAATTTCATACCAATAGTTGGGATTGTGTTCGCATTTCGATAAAAAATCGAGAATTCTTTGGGCAGTCTCCTGGTGGTTAGTCGGATTGATATAAAACCCATTTACCCCATCTTGAATGATTTCCAGCGGGCCGCCAAACTGCGTCCCGAAAGTGGGAATCCCGGTAATCATTGCTTCGAGAATTGTCAAGCCGAAAGCTTCAAATAAGGCTGGTTGAACAAATATACCTTGGGCGTCAGCGATTACCCGGTAGATTTCGCCGGACAGGCTTTTGGAAAGCCTCACTCCCAGCCAGCGAATTTTACCCTGAAGGTTGTATTGGTCGATAATTGCGTAGAGCTTTTTAATTTCTTCTGCTTCTTCGTAGTCTTCGGTTTCTTCGACCCGCAGTTTGCCAGCTACTAGAATTAAGTTGCATTTTTCTTGCAATTCCTGGCTTTTTCCGAACAATTCTGCTAAGCCTGTCATGTTTTTAATGCGATCGAGCCGGGCCATTGAAAATAAAGGGCGCTTGTGCGGATCGTCGAGTTTTCCAAAGACTTGTTCCGGGTCTTCGAGAGTAAACAGCAGTTCGCCCTGGCCGATCGCGATCGCCTTGCACCCGGTCTTCTATCCGCGTGTAGGGAAAGTACACACTTTCGTTAACTCCCGGCGGCACTACGTTGAATTTAGGGAAGATTGATAAAACTGTTCGGGCTTTTCCTATTTGGTGCAGTAGGCAACAAAAGTGTTAACTATATCGTTTCGCAGTAAATATTTGTTTCCCAAAGCGCGTAAATCGCTGGCAAACTGACGCAAGTCGGCTTTTTATTCGCTGGCGATAACAGCCTGAAAGAGTTCTGATAAGCTGTTGTGCATTTAAATTGTATATTTCGAGTCCCGATCAAAAATCGTCAAATCCTCTCCCCCGCTCCCCATCGGACGCTCTCCCTCTCTAAACCATAGGCAATCTAGATGCAACACAGCTTATAGGTAGCCCCTTAATTTTATATCTTCTTTGATATTCGCTCTAAGGGTGGGCGATACAAGTTAGTATCGCCTGTTTTTTTAAAGGTAATTTAAAAGCCTGCAATTTTACCAAAAAATTGGGTCTAAAGCCCCGTCCTTATAGGACGGCTTTAATTCATCAAACTATGAATAATTGTGGAGTATACGAATTTGTAATTAAAAGTTTTTGTAAAAGTGCTATCATATTCCTATGATAGTTTTAGAGTTTAAATTAAAAGGCAAAGCGGAGCAGTATCGGGTCATCGACGAGATGATCAGAACGGCTCAATTTGTCCTAAACAAGACTCTAAAATACTGGACAGAAAATCAAGGAGTTAAGCTGGTAGACTTATACAAACAATGCGCCATCATGGCAAAAGAGTTTGAATGGGCAGGCAAGCTTAACTCAATGGCACGTCAGGCTTCGGCGGAACGTGCCATTTTTGCTGTCCAACGTTTCTTTGCTAATTGCCAAGCCAAGAAACCAGGAAAAAAGGGATATCCACAGTTCAAAAAATATACTCGATCGGTCGAATACAAGACCTCGGGTTGGGAACTTTCTCCCGACAAAAGATACTTGACATTTAAAGACGGTTTTGCCGCTGGAAAGTTCAAGTTAATCGGTAGCCGGGACTTGCATTTCTATGCGCCCGCTGAGATTAAGCGAGTCAGGGTTGTACGTCGTGCCGATGGATACTACGCCCAATTCTGTATCAATAGGGAGCGAAAAGAGGAGGCTGTTTCTAATGGCAAAGCTATTGGAATAGACGTTGGACTAAACCACTTTTATACTGATAGCGATGGCGAAACAGTTGCCAACCCTCGATATCTCCGAAAGAGTGAAAAAGCTTTGAAAAGATTGCAGAAACGTGTTTCTAGAAAGCAGAAAGGTTCGGGCAATCGGAAAAAAGCAATCAATAAGTTGGGAAGAAAACACCTGAAAGTCACGAGGCAGCGTAAAGACTTCGCCATAAAGACGACGCCCGGCGCGGTAAAATCTAACGATTTTGTAGCCTACGAAGAGCTTGAGGTCAAAAATATGGTTAAAAACCATAAGCTTGCTAAATCAATTAGCGATGCAGCATGGTCACAAACTTGATCATTATTTGGAGTATTTTGGAAAAGTGTACGGCAAAACAATATGTGCTGTAGCCCCTCAATACACATCGCAAGAGTGTTCAAATTGCAGCAGTCTAGTCAAGAAAACCCTGTCAACTCGAACCCATATTTGTGATTGCGGTACGGTACTAGATCGCGATCATAATGCCGCGCTGAATATTTTGGCAAAGGGCTTGAAACAGGTAGGAATCAATTTAAATACGGTGGGGCACACCGAAATCCACGCTTGCGGACAGACTGATCTCTACTCTTTGATGGCAGCATCAATGAGCAAATCGACTGGCTGATTCAAGAATCCCTGTGCCTTAAGGCCAGGGAGTGTCAAATTGCTATCCCTCAAATGACATAAAACTCCCCGTATTTGTGGCGAATGTAACGGATAAAGGGATCGATAGTTAAAGGTGAACCTGTAACGCGATCGATCAATTCGACAGCAGTGTATTTGCGGCCGTGCTGGTAGATGTTTTGTTTGAGCCAGTTGTGGAGTACGCTAAAATTGCCCCGTTCTATTTCTACGGGAATTTCAGGATTGATTTTTACTGCTGTTTCGTAGAATTGGGCGCTCATCAAGTTGCCGAGGGTGTAACCTTGGAACATTCCGCCGATCATACCAACATACCACTGAACATCTTGCATCGCGCCTTCGCTGTCGGTAGCGGGGACAACGCCGAGGTCGGTTCTATAGCGTTCGTTCCAGGCTTCGGGGAGGTCTCGCACTGCTAGTTTTCCCTCTACCATTGCCAATTCTAGGTCAAAGCGGATGGCGACGTGGAGGTTGTAGGTTACTTCGTCGGCGTCGGTGCGGATGAGCGATCGCGAGACTTTGTTAATTGCCCGGTAAAATGCGTCAGTGGATACGTGTCCCAACTGTCGCAAAAATACGCCTTGGAGTTGCGGGTAGAAACATTCCCAAAAACCGCGGCTGCGCCCGACCAAATTTTCCCAAAGTCGCGATTGACTTTCGTGCACGCCGGAGGAAATGCCACCAGCCAGAAGCGTGCCCTCAAATTCCGGGGAATTTCCGAGTTCGTAGAGGGCGTGTCCGGCTTCGTGGATGCTGCTGAAGAGTGCTTGATCCAAGTGGTCTTCATAGACGCGGGTGGTAATTCGCACGTCGTCTATGGAGAAGTTGGTCATGAACGGGTGCAGGGTGGTGTCTTGCCGTCCCCGTTGGAAGTCGAACCCCATGCGTTCTACAACTTTGCGAGTGAATTCTAGTTGTTGGAATTCGGGGAAGTCTTGGTGCAAGCAGGAGTCGTCGGCGGGAGGTTGCGAGGTGATGGCTTCGACTATCGGCACTAATTCTTGACGCAGTTGGGCGAAAAGCGGGCGCAGCAGGGATACTTTCATGCCGTAGTCGCTACGATCGATCAACGGATCGGCGATGTGTTCGTAACCGGGGAAAAAGTCGGCGTATTGCCTGCTTAATTCTAGGGTTTTTTCGAGATACGGCTCAACGGCTGCGAAGTTGTTGGCTGCCCTGGCAGCGGCCCAAGCTTCGTAGCAGTCGGCTTGGTGGCGGCAGAGTGCGGACATGAAGGTTGCGGGGACTCTGGCGGCGCGATCGTAGTCTCTGCGGGCTATGCGGATCAGGCTGGCTGCGGTGGAGTCGTAGGGGAGGGTTTGTTCGTAGAAACGCAAGTCTTCTAGGAGTTCACCTATTTTTGGATCTGTAAATTTTTCGTGGGATATTTGTTTGAGAGTAGCCAACTGGCGGCCTCTGGCAGTTGCACCTTTGGCGGGCATATAAGTTGATTGATCCCAATGCAGCAACGACGAGGCTGATTCGATGTCCGTAACTTCTCTGAGGTGGGCTGCCAGTTGAGCGAATTTTGCTTGAGTTTTATCTAGGGTTTGCATGATTGGGGTTTATGGTGCTGTTTTGCCTACAAAGGTTGCGGTGCGGCATCCGTATCCATCAATCATAGCTACCCTGAAATCAAGCTAAAAACCGCACTTCTTCCCGTATTGTACGCAATTTAGAGTCATTTTTGCACAATTTCCGGTATTTATGCGGATTGAGTTCGATCGCCTTGGATAAGTTTTCGATCGCCCGCCCGATGCTGCAGGCTACAAGTTCCTGGCTGTTTGTGAGCTCGCCTGCTTCTTTTTCCAGGGCGTAAAGGCAAGCTTTTTGATAGTACAGGTTTGGATCGTCGGGTTTGAGTGCGATGATTTTATCGTAGGAGGCGATCGCTTCGCTAAATCGTTGAATTTTTTTGAGGGCGACGGCGCGGTTGTACCAGGCTTCGGTGTTGTCTGGCTGCAACTCTACGGTTTTGTCCCAAGAGGCTATTGCTTCTTCAAAGCGTTGTAAGTTGGCGAAGGCTAAGCCGCGGTTGTAAAAGGTTTCGCTGTCGTTTGGCTTGAGTGCGAGGGCTTTGTCCCAGGATGCGATCGCTTCTTCAAATTGTCCCATTTGTGCGATCGCCCTGCCGCGTTTGTTCCAGGCTTCGGCGGAATTCGGGCGCAGTTGCAGGGTTTTGTCGTAGGAGGCGACGGCTTCCGGGTAGAGTTTTTCATCGGCTAGGGCTAAGCCGCGGTTGTACCAGGCTTGATGCAAGTCTGGTTTGAGTTCGATCGCTTTGTCGAAGGAGGCGATCGCGGCTGTATTTTGGTCGGATTTTCTCAGGGCAAATGCTTTGTTGTACCAAGCTTCGCAGTAGTCTGGTTTGATGGCTATAGCTTTCTCGTAGGAGGAGATCGCTTCTGATAATTTTTCTAAGCTGACGAGGGTGTTGCCGCGGTTCGTCCAAGCTTCGGGGTAGCTGGGATTGAGTTGGATCGCCTTTTCGTAGGATGCGATCGCTTCTGAGAGTCTGTTGAGCTTCCGCAAAACGTTGGCCCGATTATACCACGCTTCGGGATTGTTTGGTTTGATTTTTAGGGATTGGTTGTAGGCTGCGATCGCTTCTTCTAGCTGGCCCAATTTTTTGAGGGCTACGCCTTGGTTGTACCACGCTTCATAAAATTTTGGTTCAAGTTCGATCGCTTCTTCCCAAGATTCGATCGCAGCTTGGAATCGTCCCATTGCTTCTAGGGCGTTGCCGCGTTCGTACAAGGTTTGAGCCTTTTGGGTATTGACTGCTATGGATTTTTCCCCTGAGTCGATCGGCTTTTCTATGCTGGCTAATTTTTGCAAGGGGTTTCACCTCATTATTTTCTGTCTAATTGATTCTTTTCTTTTTTATATGCGATCTTTTTCGCCTTTGAGTGCTTTTGATCGATCCTATTTGGTTATTTATGGCAATTTTACAGGAATTTTGGGACTTTTTCAATTTTTTTTATTATACTTCTAGAGCTGGGATTGGTAGGTATAGATTAATACTATTTTTTTGAGCTGACCGAAACCATCCAGGATGCAAGCCCCCGAATTTATCCGTGGGGTCAATGCTTCAATTCTAAAATCTAAAATCTAAAATCTAAAATCGCGCAATCGATTGACTGGGTAGAAAAGAGGAAAGGGCGATCGGGCTGACAGGATTACGTTAAAAGCACAAATAAGCGCGATCGCCACAAACCACATTTTTCAAACAAACCGGCCTTCTGAGCATTTATTCGGGGTTAAATGCTATCTGGATCGATGTTCAATTCGCGCAGTTTAGCTGCTAAACGTTGAGCAATTTGATTTGCTTCTTCGGCCCTTTGATCTGCTTGTTCTGCTCTTTGATTGGCTTGTTCAGCTCTTTGATTGGCTTGTTCAGCTCTTTGATTGGCTTGTTCGGCTCTTTGAGACTCTTGTTGTAGGCGCTGACGATCTAATAATCTCTCTTCTTCTAATTCCGCATAGGAAAGAAACTTTTCTCCATTAGGTCGATAAATTTCTAACCCATCTTCTCCCAACTCAAATCGCACACCTAATCTCGGACTAATCCATCCCTCCATCGGCTCAATAACTTCTAAATTTCCCTCAATTCTTTGCCAACCTTCCAGTTCATTTATTTGTGGATCGTAAAGGTAATACTCCTCAACCCCATGACGCTGGTAAAATGAAAGTTTTTTATTCATTTTAGTATTGCTGTCGTTGTGGGAGCGAATCTCAAAAACGACTTGAGGGCCAATATTATCCTCTCGATGTTGTATGTAGGAAGGGCGATCGCCCTTTGGCCTTCCAAATATCACCATCGTATCAGGTGCTTGAGAAATTTCAGGTTTCCCCTCAACGGGATACCACAGTAAATCGGCAGCTACAAAAACGTTTGGGTCATCTTTAAACAGCGATTCGCAACCTTCTTTGATTTTGACAATTAATTCATATTGAATTGTGCTTTCTGCCATTGGTTGACCGTCGCTGGAAGGATAAATGATTTCTTGGGTTGTGACTTGCATAGTCGTTGTCTCCGAGAAGTATCTAGGTTTAATTGTACTATTTATTCAGATAAGTCGGCGGTTTAAACCGCGTCTATACAAACCAAGTCCGCCTGCGCGGACTAAGAAATAATAAGAGTGTTTTTGATGCTGTAGGGGCGGGTTTTACCAACAATAATTGCCTAAAACCGACAATCTCATAAACCCGCCCCGCCCAAGGGCAAATCCCTATTCTTGAATCAAGGCTTGAAACCGAGTATGCGATCGAAAGCTGTCAAAAACTGAGTCAGTTTTTGCCAGTTTTCGGTATGTGTCAGGATTCAGATTGATGGCTTGCTGCAAATTTTGAATCGCTCGATCGATCTGACTGTGCAACGCATGAAAGCAAGCCAGATGATAAATCTGAGATGTTTGATATTGTACCAGGCTTTATCTTTATCAGGTTTGAATTCTAAGGCTTTGTCGAAGGAGGCGATGGTTTCTTCTAGCCTGCCCAAATTACCCAGTGCATAGCCCCGATTGTACCAGGCGTCCTGTTTATCAGGTTTGAATTCTAAGGCTTTGTCGTAGGAGGCGATCGCTTCTTCTAGCCTGCCTAACTTACCCATTGTAATCCCCCGATTGTACCAGACTGCGTGGTCATCTGGTTTAAATTCTAAGGCTTTGTCGTAGGAGGATATCGCTTCTTCTAGCCTGCCTAAATCATCCAGTGCATTACCCCGATTATTCCAGACTTCGTGTTTATCAGGTTTAAATTCTAAGGCTTTGTCGTAGGAGGCGATCGCTTCTTCCCATCTGCCTAAATTATCCAGTGCAATGCCCCGATTGTACCAGGCTGCGTGGTCATCTGGTTGAATTTCTAAGGCTTTGTCATAGGAGGCGATCGCTTCTTCCCATCTGCCTAAATTATCCAGTGCAATGCCCCGATTGTACCAGGCTTCGTGGTCATCTGGTTGAATTTCTAAGGCTTTGTCATAGGAGGCGATCTCTTCTTCTAATCTTCCTAAGTTACCCAGTGCAATGCCCCGATTGTACCAGGCTTCGTGTTTATCAGGTTTGATTTCTAAGGCTTTGTCATAGGAGGCGATCGCTTCTTCTAGCCTGCCTAAATTAACCAGTGTAGAGCCACGATGGTACCAGGTTTCGTGTGAATTTGGTTTGAATTCTAAGACTTTGTCGTAGAAGGCGATCGCTTCTTCTAGTCTGCCTAAATCATCCAGTCCAGATCCCCGATTGTACCAGGCGTCGTGTTTATCAGGTTTGAATTCTAAGGCTTTGTCGTAAAAGGCAATCGCCTTTGCGTAATCTTCAGCAGAGAGATACAATAAAGCCTGTTCACCAAACAATTCAGCTTTTTGTTCAGGTGTTTGCCCATCCTCATCAATTAAACCTTGAAGCCTGACCAATTCGCGTTTCCGTGCTTCAGGAGTCAAAGCTAGATATTCTTCTAGCTTCCGTCTCTCCGAACAAGCTTGCATTGATTCGGCTTGCAAGCTTTCTTTATCCATCGACAACTTAAATAAGCTCGATCGCCAATCAAAGAAATCCGGTGCTCGTTCAATCAAATAATTAACTGCAAAACGAGGTAAGATAAACACAAAACAAATATTAAAATTATCTCTAAATCTTTCCCGCTGCTGGTTGAGATTGATCAAAACAGGTGGCACACCCCGCCAACTATAGGAATAAATTTCCTCACTTTTCCATCCCAGTTCTCTTTTTTCTTGTTCATACTCATAAAGTGAATATTCTAAGCCTGTCACAAACAAAATATTAATTTCATCTCGCTTTGGCAAATCTTCAATTATCTTATAAAAATTATAAACAGACTTATCCAGCGGTAACACCTGAATCTTTTTCTGGGATAAATCTTCTCGAACTTGCGTAATCAATCGTTCCCCCTCCGCCGGCACACACTCAACAAACAACAACCGGAAACCATTCGTCCGTTTGAGAGTGCGTAGCAGAGACTCATATTCTTCCTCTGCTGTTGCTGGCGGTAAATCGGCATCCCAATCAATTATTTCTGGAGTCATGGCTCAATTTCTGGAAGTTGTGCAAGACTATCTTGAAATTGCTTAATTCCTTTAATCAGCGGGTGAACGTCATGCCAATACTGGATTTCACCTGCTTCATCAAAGTAACGGTATTCCAAAATACAGCGGTTAAACAATAACTTGCGGCATTCATCCTCATTTTTGATTTCTTTTGAGCGTGAAACCTCAGCTAAAATTTTCCATTCTCCATCGTTTACATTTCTGCGAAAAGGATCTCGTGCTTTTGTAATAGCTCTTTGCACGGCTTTTGGAGAAATCGGCAATTCTTCAGTACGCTGAATAGCTTCTTCCATTAACTGTAACATATTTCGGACATGACCGCCACTCATCAAGCAAATTTGATTGAGTATTTCTAGGTTTTCAAACAGTCCAGTTTCCAGAGACAAGTTAGGAGAAAAAGGGCTGACTCGTTTACAAATCAACTCTTTCATTTTATTCAATCCTGGTTCGTAGATATTGCCATCACGAGTTCGCACCATAATCATCGGCAAAATTTCAGTGTTATCGTAATTGGAGGCTAACTCATTGGCACGATCGGAATACATCATGGAAATTGGCAAAGTATAGATAACGTGACAATCTAATCCTTTAAGTTGTTCGCAGCGGTTGATAAAAATGTCATCATGATTGTTGCTGCCTTCAGAGCCATTCAATATCACGATTCTGTCTAAATTATCCACAATAACTGCTAGTTGAGTATAGCCTTGAGGCAGATTTTGTTTAGCGCCAGCAATGTATTCATTTAGCGCAGTAATTAAAGTTGTTGTGTGAGGGTTTATTTTGCGGCGAATTTCTTGGCGCAAACTTGGTACAGCTTTAATATTTGCCGTGAGTTTGGTAAACAAAGTAATTTGAGATTCTAGACTGATAGAATCAAGGTTTACTTCCATTTGGGCCAAATCTTTTAATTCATTTCCTCGACTTTTTACCCAATTTAATAAAGCTTGAGATTTAGAGTTTGAGCTAAGTTTTTTCAATAAATGTTTGGTACAAGCGAGGAGAATATCGGTATATTCAGTATCTTCTGGATCGATATCTTCTTCTTCGGCGGCGAAATAGACTACAAAACAGCCTTTTGTTTGTAAATATTGTTGAAGTCGCAGCAATTCTGTTGATTTTCCCGCACCGCGATGTCCAGTATATAACTGACAAGTCATCCGTTCCGATCGCCGCTGAATCTTTATGCCCAAATCTTCTATAATATTCCCATCTCCTCGCGCTTCCTGACAGTCAACATACTGCGGATCATTTGCGGGCAAAGGATAGAATGGGTCAAAGGCATTGTAGAGGTTCGTTATTAATTTTTCGGATTCTTGAGTCATAATTTTATATTGTTTATAGTAGATTTGTCGTTGGTGGGGGCGGGTTTTTGAGATTGTCGGTTTGAGGCAATTTTTGTTTGTAAAACCCGCCCCTACAGGATTTATCAGGCTTGATATTTTTTCAGAATAGCAACTTTTTCGGGGAAAATTTCGATCGCCATTTTCTCATCATAACGAGTCGCGAGCGATCGCCTCACTTCGCCCAAAAACAGCGGCTGCGACAGCCCCGGTTCAGGATGTACCACTGTACGAACCCGGATTGTCATGTAGTCTCTACCGCGCCCAGAGCGCCCTGGAGAGTACAAATCCGCAGCCGCTTGCTGCATCGTTGCTTCTAATTCTGATTCCGTGATCGTAGGTGGCACAGTAACTACTGTTTGAGCGCCGCCAGTATCGTAAACTAAAGAATAGCGCACCGCACCCGGAATTTCTGTACGGGAAAACAGTCCCAAACCGAGACCGAATATACTCGCAGCAATCACGCCCATAAAGCTTGTCACTCCTACCAATCGGAAGCGAAAACCCCATTTGAAGATAAATGCTATAACTGTTAAAATAGCCAAAGCTACTGTCAGAATTCCCGCCCATTGGGCGTACATTAAGAGATTAGAATTTACGCTCATTTGATGATTTGTTGACTGTTGACTGTTGACTGTTGACTGTGGATATTAGTTACCGATACCCGATGCCCAATGCCCAATGATTAATTAAGCGTTTCGGGCCACAAGCAGATAAGTCATCATATCGCCTTTCCCCTTCACTGGAATGATGCCGCGCTCCTCAAAAACGTACTTACCCCGCAAGCGCTCGTAGGTAGCAACTGTCACCTGAATGCTGCCGGGGACGCCTTGAGATTCCATCCGGGAAGCTGTATTTACCGTATCTCCCCACAAATCGTAAGTAAATTTTTTAGTACCGATTACCCCAGCTTCCACCGGGCCTGTGTGGATGCCGATGCGGATGCTGAGCGGCTGACCTCCCTTGGTATGTATCTTAGTCATTGCTGCTTGAATTTCCAGCGCCATTTCCGCGATCGACTCGGCGTGGTCGTCGCTGGGCGTGGGCAAACCGCCAACCACCATATAAGCATCGCCGATCGTCTTAATTTTCTCAAGTCCGTAGCGCTCGGCCAACTCGTCAAAAGCCGAAAAAATTTCGTTGAGCAACTCCACCAATTGGGCCGGCGATAAATGAGCCGAAAGCTTAGTAAAACCGACCAAATCGGCAAACATCACTGTTACCTCAGCGAAACTGTCGGCGATCGTAATTTCCCCGTGTTTCAGGCGCTGCGCGATCGCCCTCGGTAAAATATTTAACAGCAAACGCTCGGACTTTTCCTTTTCCTGAGCCAACTCATGTAAATAGGCCTGTTCCTTATCCCGCAGCCGCTTCTTTTCCAGACAAGCGCTAATTCGAGCCTTGAGCAATACCGGATTGAACGGTTTAGAAAGATAATCCTCCGCCCCCAACTCTATACACCGGACGATACTGTCGATATCGTCCACCGCCGAAATCATAATCACCGGGATATGGCGCAACTTCTCGTCCGCCTTCAGATTTTCCAGCACCTGATAGCCGTTCATTTGCGGCATCATAATGTCTAGGAGAACTAAATCAAAAGGATCGCTTCGCAACATTTCCAGAGCTTGCAGACCATCTTCAGCAACAGTCACCACGTGGCCTTGACGCTGAAGTCGGCGGGCCAGCAAATCGCGGTTTACCTCATTGTCGTCAACAACCAGCACGCTGCCCTCGTCACCTTTCATGTCATAGCCTTTTTTAGAAGCAGTTCAATCTTACCCAAAAGTCGAGGAAACTCGACCGGTTTGGTGTCGTAGTCGTCGCAGCCGGCGGCAATACACTTTTCACGATCGCCCGCCATTGCGTGAGCCGTCAGCGCAATCACCGGAATCGTGCTAGTTTCAGAAGCCGCCTTAATTTGCTGCGTTGCTTGCCACCCGTCGAGCACTGGCAGACTCATATCCATCAGAATCAAATCCGGTACTTTCGCGAGCGCCATCGACACTCCCTCAGCACCGTCAACAGCAATAAAGACCTCGTGTCCCTTGCGGGCCAGACGCCTGGAAAGCATATCCCTATTCATTTCGTTATCTTCGACCAACAGGATTTTAGCCATTGGTGTTCTCCTTGCCTTTCGAGTCGTACCTGCGATCGAGCCTGTCATTTACTATAGAGCGAACATCGCGCAACAAAGTATCGCAACTGTAGACTCCCTTTTGTAGTACCCGCTCGACGTAGCCGTTTAGCTGCTGGCTTTCGGCCTGTGTCAAGTTTTTCCCCGTGAGCACAACAATCGGTATAGGATCTCCCGAATGGGATTTGCGAATTTCCCCGATCAACTCAAAACCATCCATTTCTGGCAACATCAAATCCAGTAATATCAGGTGCGGGCGAGCAACTTTTAGCCGATCGAGAGCAGCGCGTCCGCTGTCAGCTTCCGTTACTGCCCAGCCTTGTGTTTCTAGTACGCATCGCAGTATTTCGCGCGTGGCAACGTCGTCTTCCACAATTAGAATTTCACAGGTCAAATTGTTACTTGCAACGCCGTCTTGGTCGCGTCGGTACTTGTTCAACAAGGCAGCCAGCCGTTTGCCGTCCACTGGTTTGGTGAGGTAGTCCGAGGCACCCAATGCAAAGCCGAGGCTTTTGTTGCCCACAAAGGATAGCAGGATTACGGGAATTTCGGCAAGCTCAGGATCTGCCTTCAGCGCTGAGAGTACCGCCCAGCCGTCCATTCCGGGCATGATCACATCCAGGGTAATGGCGTCTGGCCGTAGTTGCTTAGCGAGCCGGAGAGCTTGCTCGCCGCCGCCTGCGACTTCTACGTGCAGTCCTTGCCGACTGAGGGTGCGCTGGATTAAATCCCGCGAGATCGGGTCGTCGTCCACTACCAGCACCGTGCCGACAGCGGGGGCGTCGGGAGGGCTAGTGCTGTCGTGGACGTTGTTGGGGATTTCCGGCTGTTTGATGGCGCTGGGCAAGATCACGGTGAAAGTAGTGCCGGAGCCCGAGGTGCTGCTGACCTCAATGCTGCCGCCCATCATCTGACAGAAGCGCTGGCTGATTGCTAGTCCCAAACCGGTGCCACCGTACTCGCGGGTAGTCGAGGCATCAGCTTGGGTGAAAGGTTGGAAAACTCGCTCCAATTGCTCTTGTGTCATGCCGATGCCGGTGTCGGCGACGCGGAAACTTAAAAATTCGGAGTTGGAAATTAAAATTTGGGAAGATTCCTCTTGATTTTTCATTTTTAATTGTTCATTTTTAATTCTTTCCACTCCGATCGAAATTCTCCCGTTTTGTGTGAACTTGGCAGCGTTGCTGAGCAAGTTAAGCAGCACTTGCCGCACTTTGGTCATGTCCGCGTGCATGGTGTCGAGGTTGTCTGGACAGTACACTTCTAGGGTATTACCGTTTTTCTCGACCAGCGGCCTGGCCGTGGCAACTGCACTTTCAATTAAGGTATGGATGTCGAAGGTTTCTAAGTAGAGATCCATTCGACCTGCTTCAATTTTAGAGATATCTAGGATGTCGTCGATCATCGACAGCAGGTGTTTGCCGGCGCTGCAGATTTTTTCGAGGTCAGGGACGAAAGCTTCATCGCCCAATTCTTCGGCTTCTTCTTGGAGCATTTCGCTGTAGCCGATGATGGCATTGAGGGGTGTGCGAAGTTCGTGGCTCATGTTGGCGAGAAATGTGCTTTTTGCCCTGTTGGCTGATTCTGCTGCTTCTAGGGCCGACTGCAAGGCGGATTCTGCCTGTTTGCGATCGGTGATGTCTTGGACTGTGCCTTCGTAGTACAAAATCCTGCCGTTTTCGTCGCAGATGCTGCGCGCGTTTTCAGAAATCCAGATCGTGCTACCGTCTCGGCGGTATATTTGGGATTCAAATTTTGACACTTGGCGGCGCGCGCCCAATAGGGCCATAAACTCGGCGCGCCGATTGGGGTCTACGTAAAGTTGGCGGTTGATCTCGGTGAGTTCGGCGAGCATTTGGGTACAGGATTCGTAGCCGTAAATTCGGGCTAGTGCGCTATTGCCACTGAGGTAGCGCCCGTCTGGGGTGGTCTGGAATATGCCTTCGACTGCGTTTTCAAAGATGCTGCGGTATTTTGTTTCGGATTGTCTCAAGGCTGCTTCTGCTCGCTTGCGCTCTAGGGCATTGGCGAGCATTTCTCCTACCATGTTTAGCTGTGTGGATATTTCGGTTGCTCGACCTGCTGTTTGCTTTAAGCCATCGAATCCGAGAATTCCTACTAGGTTTTTCCTCGAAATTAGGGGGATAATTATCAGTGAGTGGCTATTTTTTAGCGGTTTTTGGGATTCTAAATTATTGAGGGAAGTCCCAATCGAAGGTATTGAGGCGGTTGCTGTTTGATTGACTGTTTGGGATGGGGATTCTGTCTGGAATTGGGCTGGATTTTGACCGAGAAAATAGGCAATTTCGGCGATTGCTGAGGGCGGGAGTTCGCCGATTTCTGGAATATAAAGGCATTCGGCGCGATCGAGCTTTTCTGCAATCCAAGGGATTTGTGCGGTGTCTATTGGTTTGTCGGTGCTGTTTTTGACTGCCGGAATGCCTTCGCCGCACCACTCGTAGGTTTTGTCGGCGCGGGTTTTGTCGAATGATAACAGGTAGATGTAACTGCGGTTAAACCCGCTCAATGTGGCGATCGCTTCCAGGGTTCGATCGATGCCTTTGTCTATTTCTGATAAGGGCTGGCTGATGAAATCGGTTGACAAACGGGCAATCAACTGAGCGAATTCTATTCGATACTGCAAAGATTGTTCTACTTTTTTGAGTTCGGTAACGTCTCGAAAGATCCAGACTCTACCGACTGTTTTCGCTCCTACTTTTGATGGCAACGAATTTAATTCAATAATTTTTCCGTCTTTAAATTCTAATAATTCGCTGATTTGAGTATCTGAATCTGCCGACACTTTGAGCACGTTTTGGAGAAATCCTTGCGGGTCTTTTAATTGTTCCCTGTCGAATGGGAATCCTGTTTCGATCGTGTTTTTGACTGGGCCGAAGGTCGATCGGCTCAACTTTCCTTGGCTGGCGGACAAACCCCACAGCTCTAGAAATTTCTGATTATAATTGCATACATTGCCGTTGATGTCAACGGCCAGAATTCCTGCATCTGTAGATTTTAGAACTGCTTGCAGTATCGAGAGCGATTGCTTGTGTTCTCTAATGTCAAAAAGGTCAAAAAACACCAAGACTGATATTTCGCTGCCCTCAAATGCGGGATGGAAAAAATAGGAAACTGGTAAAATCTTGCCGTCGCGACACAAAAACTCGTCGTCCCAGTTGTTGCAAGGTTGACGGGAAGCGATCGCCTGTTGTAAATCTAGTGTAGGTGCGATCGGCCTATCTTCACTCTTGCTGGGCGACTGTTTCGGCTCCGTCAAAACTTGGGATTTGTGGCCTTCCTTTTGCTTCCCGATGCGCTCTAGCAGAGAAACGCCTGCAAGTTCCGACTCTCGCCACCCCAGCAAGCGTTCGGCCTCTGGATTCACCGAGATTACACAGCCCTTCGCGTCAAGGATACACAATCCCGCCCCCAAACTGTTGACACTCGCCCGCAGTCGATCGAATTCTGAAGCTGTTGGAGAGTCTTGAGGGGACTGGGGCGAGTGGGTTAAATCCTTTAACGGCACCGTCTCTGAGTTCAAGCAATCCTGCTGCTGAAGTTCTTGCTGACTCTGAACTTTGTCATAGCTAGAACTTACCTGCTCTAATAAAAGCTGCCACTGCTCAGCAGTGGGAGGGGGAGACTCGCCGACTAAACCAAGCTGTTCGAGTTGGCGCTGGAGGTGGGGGTGCATATTTTCTGGCGCTTTGTAGGCAACTTTCTACAGTATATCTTTTTAATTAATAATATATATACGTAGGTATACGGTTAGGGGACAAGTACGCGATCGAAATCTCTAACAGATTTTATTGAGAAGCCGAGGGATCATCTCGGCTCTCCAAAATCTTTCCAACTCGGCTAATTATATTAATTCTCATAACTTTTAAGGGTTGTGTACAAACCAATCTTCTGAATGTCGGCAGCCGGCTCAAAAATAATAATATCATCTGATCGAGTCAATACTCAGGAAAGTTGGGGGAACGATACTACAAGCTTACGCGGGGCAAGGAGCACTAAAAAAGTCGAATTAAATGCAATCCCGGTGTGGAGCCGACATTGATTTAATTATCCACAGTCGATCGAAGTCAAGCGAGAATCAGCCATTGGGCCAGAGAAAAACTGTTCGGAGTATTGTAAAACTTCATTGAGTTTATAAGCACTTATAAACAATAATGGTATTATATTGTTGTGAGTGCGATTCGTTTAGCCGAAACCTTAAAAGGGGGATGGCTAGCAGCGATAGGGTAAGCCCATCAGGGTTAGAGTTCGCACTTTAATCCCCTATTGCCGACAACTTATTATCCATGCAGGTGAGAAAACCTAGTCGAGTATCTAGCTAAGACAACTAGGGGAAAACAGGAAAGATGAAGGTGCCAACCAACATCATAACTAAAATCCAAAATAAATCAAGTCCTGACATCATGATGCGTGATTGAAAGCACACAAGGAACCAGATATGAATTTGGTTTCCCCTACATAAAGAATGACAAACTTTATGTAAAGCGGGGGTGAAAGCGTACAATCGGGATAGCTGAATACCGACAACGCCAGCAAAAATCCTCTAACCGAATCATTGCGAAAGTAATGAAGTCGTGGGGTAGAAGCGCAAGCTAGCGAATTGTCGATATAACCGCCGTAAAATATGCCTAGAGGATATAAGCTCATCAGAGAAATCTGAACTTCTGGGTCAGGAACATCTGACAAGGGTAAGGACTATCAGGATTTTACAACCGAGATAGCGCATCACCTAGAACCCCGGCGGACAGACAAACCCTAACGGATTTAATCAATGGATAGTAGGAACGAAGTAATCCTTTTGTATGTTCCTCTTCAAATCGATTGTTGAGGTAGGCTGTCAGGCTACACGCTGCGAAAGGCTGGGATGGTTTAAGAAGCCAATGCCTAACCTGAAATAACAGGTAATGCCGAAAAAGGGATGGGGTAATGCCCAGGATATGCTGACGTAAACCGCGAAGGTGATTAAGTGAAAAGGTGCAATTAGTAATGAACAAGCCTAAATCTGATTTGGAAACGAATACAGAGGGATGGAAAACTATTAATTGGCGTCAAGCCGAAAGATATGTTTTCAAGTTGCAAAAACGCATTTTCGCTGCTTCCCGTTGTGGAGATGTCAAGAAAGTTCGTAAACTTCAAAAGACGCTGATGAGGTCTTGGTCTAATAAGATTTTGTCAGTAAGAAGGGTCACTCAGGACAACCAGGGAAAAAAGACGGCAGGAGTGGACGGGCTAAAAAGCTTATCCCCAGCAGCTCGTCTAGAACTGGCAAGGGAATTAAAGCTAACTGGAAAATCAAAACCAACAAGAAGAGTTTGGATTCCAAAACCAGGAAGTAATGAAAAACGCCCCCTGGGTATACCTGTAATGTATGACAGAGCTTTACAAGCCGTAGTAAAATCCGTACTTGAGCCGGAATGGGAGGCAATTTTTGAGCCAAACAGCTATGGTTTTAGACCAGGCAGGTCATGCCACGATGCGATTAAGCAGATTAAATTCTGTATTCAACATAAGGCGAAGTTTGTACTAGATGCAGACATAGCCAAGTGTTTTGACCGTATTAACCATTATGAACTACTCCAAAAGTTGAACATAAAAGGCAAGGTCAGGAGACAATTAAAATCCTGGCTAAAGTCTGGAGTAATTGACGATGGAGCGTTCACTGCTACATCTGAGGGTACGCCACAGGGTGGGGTCATTTCTCCGTTACTGGCAAACATTGCCCTCCACGGTTTGGAGCAACGCATAGAAAAAGAGTTTCCATCTGCACAAAGTGGATGGATAAGGAAATCACTTTCCATATTTGGCAAACAAATAGGCAGTCCGAACATAATCCGATATGCCGATGACTTTGTGATTCTATGTGAAGAAAAAGCCGTAATCCAAAGATGCCGAGAGATAATTTCGGAATGGTTAGCTGGCATGGGTTTAGAATTAAAACCTGAGAAGACGAGGCTAACTCACACTTTCAAAAATGAATTAAGTGAGGATGGTAAAGCTGGTTTTGACTTTTTAGGTCATCACATCCGGCAATACCCTGCTGGAAAGCATCGAAGCAGTTTAAGTACGCACGGTGAAATATTAGGTTTTAACACACTCATTACCCCAAATAAGAAGTCAAGTAAGGCTCACCAAGAGGAAATCGGAAGAATCATCAAAAAACATAGGTCATCGCCACAATCGGCGTTAATTAGAGACTTAAACCCTGTAATAAGGGGATGGACTTCTTTCTATACCAACTCTGACACCAAAACCGTTGGAGAACTCTCTAAACAAGATAACCTCACATACCTGAAACTTCGACGTTGGGCAAAACGCCGTTGTGGAAACATCAAGGCAGGACATCAACTGTATTGGCACACCATTGGCGGTAATAACTGGGTATTCTCAACCAGAGAAGAGGGAGCGAACCCCCTTCGGTTACTAACGCATAGTGAATTCGAGTGTAGCAGTATCGACTATGTGAAAGTTAAAGGGGATAAAAGTCCTTACGATGGCGACCTGGTTTATTGGAGTTCAAGAATGGGGAAAAACCCTGAATTGCCAAGTCGATTGGCACTGCTCTTAAAAAAGCAGAAGGGAAAATGTTCTCATTGCGAATTAATTTTCAGAAATGAAGATGTAATGGAAGTTGACCACATCGTCCCTAGAGCCATTGGAGGTAAGGATGAATACAAAAATCTTCAACTATTGCATCGGCATTGTCACGATGTTAAAACTAAAACCGACTTGGAATTAATCAGGAAACATAACCTTGACCTTGTTGCTCAAGGAAAGAAACCTAAAGCAAGTCGGAAGAAAGGGAAGCTCTCAAATAACAAGAGTACACCGGAGTAGCCGTGTGCAGTGAAAGTGTGCGATTCGTTGGCTAGAAACCATAGTCTGTAATAATTTGGGGGATTAGCCGCCAGGTGCAAACCTGGA